>CALGLS010000597.1 GCA_937959375.1 uncultured Saprospiraceae bacterium | reverse complement strand
ATTATTACAAGTACTCGTGTTCAAAGGCATTTCCTTTGGGGGCGAATGGTCTGGCTATTTCAATCTAATTGTATATCCAATTTTTATTATCCTTCTGCCTTTAAGGTTACCTCATTTTCTAATTGTCATACTTGGTTTTGTACTTGGTATTTCCATTGATCTGTTTTACGACTCACTTGGAGTACATGCGAGCGCTTGCGTTTTCCTTGGTTTTATTCGACCCCTTGTTTTGGAAATATTAGCCCCTCAAGGCGGATACAATATGAGTTTCAGTCCAACAAAGGCAAGGTTTGGAAATACTTGGTTTTTGATTTATGCTTCCACAATGATGTTCTTGCATTTGTTCTTCTACTTTTCGGTTGAGGCATTTACTTTTTATCATATCGGTCAAATTTTCCTCAAAACCTTGTTTACCTTCTTTATTTCTATGATCTTTATTATTGTTTATCAGTTTTCACTAAATCCTTTGGATTGAGTGAGACCGCTGCGCTGTCAGACCGTCCGCCTTCGGCGAGACTGTCAGATCATCAAGCTCTGCTTGATTGAGAGACCGCTGCACTGAGGGACTTCTCTCGACCGCAGTAGTTAGAGCGCATTAGTGGGAAGTCCCTCAGCGAAGCGATCTCTCAGTGACGGCAGAGCCGTCACGATCTGACAGCCAAAGGCGATCTGACAGCGAAGCGATCTCATTTATTCAAAATCAACAATTACATGAGCGACATTTACCGCGACAGACAACGAATCATACAAATGATTTTTGTTTTTGCAGCTTTGGTCCTTTTAGGAAAAGCAATGTACATTCAAGTAATAGACACTTCTCAACGGGAGCGTGCTAACGCTACTACTATTGGTTCTTACACACAATATCCTTCTCGCGGTCTCATTTACGATAGATTCGGAAAACTACTCGTCAACAATAATCCTATCTACGATCTCATGGTTAGTTATAATCAGATTGATGAAAATATGGACACCACCCTATTTTGTCAATTACTTGATATTGACAAGGCCTCATTTGTAAAACGATTAGCAAAAGATTTTAAAAACGATCGTCGATTTAATAAACGAAAGCCATTTATATTCATGGACAAACTTTCGTCCGAACTATACGCTGGCTTTCAAGAACACCTATTCCGGTTTCCCGGTTTTTTTGTGCAACTCAGAAACGCAAGAGGTTATCCACATCAAAGCGCAGCACACACCTTAGGTTTTCTAAATGAAGTTAATAAAAATCAAGTCGCAAAATCAAAAGGTCTTTACAAAGGAGGTGATTACATTGGCGCTAGTGGATTGGAAAAACAATACGAAAAAGAGCTCCGAGGAAAGAAAGGTGTCAAGAACTTATTGAAAGATAATCTTGGTCGTACCGTCGGACCTTATCGAGATGGGAAGCAAGATACCATGGCTATTTCCGGAAAGGATATCATCAGCTCATTAGACTTAGAGCTACAAGCTTATGGTGAGTTGCTTATGCAAAATAAAACCGGAAGTATTGTTGCGATTGAACCTAAAACAGGTGAGGTACTGGCCATGCTAAGTGCCCCTGGTTATGACCCCAATCGCCTAACGATTAACCGCTACAGAAGTGAAGCCTTCCGTGAATTACTAAACGATACCTTAACCAGACCTTTTCATGATCGGTCGATCAGCGCAAAGTATCCTCCTGGTTCTATTTTCAAAACAGTTGTTTCTCTCATAGCCATGCAAGAAGGTGTTTTGAGACCAGACCAAGGATATAGTTGTAGCGGGGCATACAACGTCAAAGGAACGGGCAAAGCACGTAAATGTCATCAGCATTCTTATGCTCGTAATACTGCTGTTGCACTTCAACATTCTTGCAACACCTTCTACTTTCATGTGATTCGAAACATCCTCGAAATTCAAGATTACTACAACCCTGAAGTTGGTTTGAACATGTTTAATGATTACTTGTATCAATTTGGCTTAGGCCAAACACTAGGAGTTGATCTCCCTAACGAAAAAGCAGGTAATGTTCCTACCGTTGATTTTTACAACTACCTATATCGTAACCAAGGCGGTTGGAAATCTCCTACTATTATGTCCATCGGAATTGGACAAGGAGAGATAGAGATGACGACTTTACAAATGGCAAATTTAGCAGCTACTATCGCCAACCGAGGTTACTGGTATCCACCACACTTGGTAAAAGGTTTTAGAAATGATACCACACAAATTCCTCAAATCTATCGTCAAAAACGCGAGGTAAAAATTGATGATAAATATTACGATCCTGTTATCAAAGGGATGGAACTTGTTGTCACCTCTGGTACTGGGCGTCCTACTCAAACACCCGGAATTCCTATTGCAGGCAAAACAGGAACTTCGCAAAACCCACATGGTATTGATCACTCTGTTTTCTTTGCATTTGCACCAATTGATGATCCTAAAATTGCCATTGCCGTTTATGTTGAACATGGAGAATGGGGAACTAGTTATGCTTCGCCAATGGCTGGCTTAATGATAGAAAAATATTTGAACCGAGAAATTTCTGAGCGAAAAAAAGCTTTAGAACAAAGAATGATTGACGCAAATTTAATTGATAATCCTTAGAGAAATTCAGAAGTCCAACGACGGAAGATTCCCTATACCGTAAATCAGGCATAATTCGGTCTTCCGCCTTTCGGAATTCCGTTTCACTCTTTTAATAATACCCTAAGTAAAACATGATTGTTTCCGCTATAGTAGCCACCGCAAAAAATAATGTTATTGGAAAAGACAATGACATTCCTTGGTACCTTCCAGCTGATTTAAAATACTTTAAACGCTGTACACTAAATCATCATATCATCATGGGCCGAAAATCCTATGAAAGTATTGGTCGACCTTTGCCTAAGCGTACTAATATTGTGGTAACGCGTGATCCGTTTTATGTGGTTTCGAATTGCCTAGTTGCACACTCCGTCGATGAGGCTTTAAAAATGGCTTTGGATAATAGCGAACAAGAAGCATTCATTATTGGCGGTGGTGAGATTTACAAATTAGCGATGCCTTTTGTCGATCGACTTTACCTAACTGAAGTAGATGCCGCGGTAGATGGCACTGTCTTTTTTCCTGAAATCAATATGGATGAATGGGAATTAAAATCTGAGGAGCCACACAAGGCTGATGAAAAAAATGAGTTCGATTATGTATTTAAAATCTTTGAACGAAAAAGAAAAGGCTAGAATCTACATTGGCTAACCCGGGTGAATTATCCTAATATCATTTTCCTTACCACTCGACTCGACTTGGCTGCACCGAGTAGACAGATTCGCTCGAATTGACAACTCAATTGCACTCCAAAAAATTTCCAAAACCTTCCTTTCCAAAATAATTAATTAAAATTCTCATCTTTTTTTTCGACTAATAATCAACTCATTTTCAGCTATTTACAAGCTTTAAAAAAATTATTTTCATTTTCATTTATGGAATTTAGGTGTTTTTATACTCTTACTAGTAGAGCTACTAATTAATAAACATCTAAATCTGAATTAAATGAAAGAGTTCTTTTTGCACTATCTGTGGCGGACCAAACGATTTGACCAACAACAACTATTCACGACAGACGGAGAACCTGTAGTTCTTCAAAATATGGGGAGACATAACAAAAATGCTGGACCTGACTTCCTAAATGCTCGTATCCGAATCGGTGACACACTATGGGCTGGCAACGTGGAAATACATGTCCAATCATCCGAATGGATCCAACACAAACATCAAAACGATACTGCCTACGACAACGTCATCCTACACGTCGTTTACGAGGAAGACAAACCCATTCTTCGTAAGTCTGGACAACCGATTCCTTGTATTGAACTCAAAAAAAGAATCCCTCTTGGAATTGCCAATTCTTATCAACGCTTATCACAAAACGAACATTGGATTCCCTGTCAACAACATTTTGCATCAGTGGGAGACATCATCAAAAATCTCTGGCTCGATCGTATGTTGGTCGAAAGACTTGAAGAAAAAACAGAACACATCTCTGCGGGCTTAACCAAAAATAAGAACAACTGGGAAGAAACATTCTACCATAGCATTGCAAGTAGCTTTGGACTTAAAGTCAATGTCGAACCCTTTGAATTATTAGCTAAAGTTACACCACTTCAAATTTTGGCAAAACATAAAAACAATTTATTCCAACTAGAGGCTATCCTCTTCGGGCAATCAGGTTTGCTTGATCGTACTTTTGAAGAAGACTATCCCAACAAGTTGAAAAAGGAATATTTATTTTTAAAAAAGAAGTACAATCTAAAAGGACTACGTTCTGATTCTTGGAATTTTCTTCGGATGCGTCCTCCTAATTTTCCAACAGTTCGTATTGCACAGTTTGC
>CALGLS010000596.1 GCA_937959375.1 uncultured Saprospiraceae bacterium | reverse complement strand
CCAAAACCAAGATCCCATTTCAGTACCGATTTATCGTGGGATGCACTAATGATCGTTTGGCTTTTTTTAGTGTTTGAAAACTTACAGGCGATGACGGCAGCTTTGTGTTCTTTGAAATCCATCCACTTCTCCATTTTTTTAAGATTCCAAATACTTGCTTTTTTATTAGATCCTCCAACCACAAAATACTTTCCATCTTTGGAGATATCCAGTTCATAAATTTGACCTACATTCGGCGTTAATTTACGTACGAATTCACCATTTTCAGCATTCCAAATAAAAACAGATTCGTCAGTAGAGCCAGTGAGAATATATTTTTGATTAGGTGTAAACTTAAGGGTCGTAATGTTGTTGGTGTGTCCTAATAAACTACCAGCTAGTGTACCGTTTTCTCGATTCCACAACTTAGCCGTAAAGTCAGAAGAACCCGTTAATACCATTTTTCCGTCAGGTGAAAATGCGACACTGTAAATCCAATGTTTGTGACCTTTGTAGGTTTGAACGTTGGCACCAGTTTGTGTATCCCACAACTTGGCATTCCAATCATAGGAACCCGTTAAGATGTATTTATCATCAGCAGAAATAGCAACACTAGAAACTCGTTTTTCATGTCCAACAAAGGTTCTGATTTTTTCTCCAGTTTCGATATCCCATAAGATGGCAGTGTTGTCTTCTGCTCCAGATATGAGGTTGTCATTTTTATTTGAAAAAACTAAACTAGTCACCGTTCCATTATGACCTTTAAGGGTTTTGATAATTTTAGCGGAACTGGCATCCCATAAATAAATGTCCTGACCCACTCCAGTAGCGATCAAATCATTTTTAGGATTAATTGCAATGGTCTTACATGGGATTTCTCCAAAGGTTAAGACAGAGGTATTCGTAATCGATTGAGAAAAAAGAGCGGGAATTATTAATAAGTAGATAGAGCAGAATACAAAAATATTCATTTTCGGATTAATGAGATACATAATTTGGGATTTCAGATATGTTCAAAAAAATAAGTAAAATATTCTATAACTAGAACCTTGTGTTTAAGCAACTTCATAGAAAAATAGCGCTTATCACTAAATTTTTAAATCAATAAAAATTTGATAAACCTACTAATCGAAACTATACTCGTTTGGGTGATCTTTGTTGATAGAACTAATCTAACTTTTGTTTGGGAACTTAGTTTTTTCAGACTTGCTTCTATATTCTAAATACGAATGATATTGTATTTGTAGCTTGTGATTAAAAAACAAGTTTTATTCCGAAAGGCTTAAATAAACAGCTTTTTTAGCTAATACTCAAGGCTACTCCCACTTGCTAGAAAAACAATCCCACTTATCAGTAAAATACTCCCACCACTTAAAAAATAAATTGTGGAATTATTGATTTGCCCCGTGATTTAAATAAAGAATTTTAATGTTATTAGATTCAATGTTCGGTTTACAACATTGAATCTAATGCTTAGATCTGTTAAGTTGAAAGACACTATTTTTTAGTTTATCTGGAAAAAAATTGATAACTATTGTTAGTGAATTGACGAGGGGATGGGAGATTAATTTCAATTTCAAATTCAAATTCAAATTCAAATTCAAACTCAAACTCAAGCTCAAACTCAAACTCAATTTTACGCAGAACGCGGTTGAGTGTATTGAACTTGAGTTTGAAATTGAGCTTAAATTTTAACTATAGAGTAGATGGCCGATGTTATGCAACAGCTTGTTTTACAATAGCCTTGGGAAGGTAGTTTAGAAAAGAAAAAACGTTGAGATTTTTTGATGGTTCTAAGCTCTACTCCAATAAATCTCGATGTTCGATAGCCCACTTCAATAAACCATTCTGCACGCCATTCAAGTTGAGTTTTTTGCTGATGTTGGTTCGGTGATTGGAAACTGTTTTGGGGCTGATGAAAAGCATACCCGCAATTTCTGCTGAGGTTTTTTGTTTAGAGATTAGTTTTAGAATATTGATCTCGTGAGCGGATAGGCTATCCAAGACTGAGTTCTGTGGACTGGTGTTCCCAAACAGATGTTGTGTCATACTAGGGTTGACATAAGGTTTACTATCGTTGACGGAGTAAATGCAATCAATGATTTCCTTTTCGCTACTTTCTTTTAATAAGTAGCCCATAATTCCAGCGGCAATCGCCTTTTTTAAAAAGCTGGGATCTTTAAAAAGTGTGAGTAGAATAAATTTGGTTTTGATGCCCTCGCTGATCAGACCTTGTGCTACCTCTAGTCCTGTCATAAACGGCATCTCAATATCTAGGACAGCGACGTCAGGTTGTAACGCTTTTATTTTTTCTTTTGCTAGTTTGCCATTTTCGGCACTTCCGATCCATTTTAGTCCGGGCGTTTGAATGATGAGATCTGTTACGCCTTTGCGTAAGAGCGGGTGATCATCTGCGTTGAAAACGGTAATTTCCATCTGTTAGTTTTTTGGTATAGTTATCTCAATTATAGTACCTTCATTCGTTCCTTTCTTGATTTGGAATTTGCCACCGATGGAGGTTATCCGTTCATTCATAGTACGCAAGCCAAGGCTTTTGGATTTCACGACAGTGAGTTCATGATCAAATCCTTTTCCGTTGTCTTGGATAAGTATGTTTACATTAGTAGGAGTGCTTGTTACATTAATGTTAGCAGCTGTTGCGTTAGCATGCTTAACAATGTTGTTGAATGCTTCTTGGATGGTTCTGAAAAGATGGATGTTAGAAGATTCGGGCAGTATGTCGTCAATGTTTTCTATTTCTGTAGAGACGAAAAGTTCAGTAGTTCCAGATACTTTTTCCACGATGTTTTCTATGGCGTTTGTCAAGTCAAATTTTTCTAAGAAAATTGAATCCAAATCTTTTGAAATGAAACGAACCTCTTCAAGCGTTTCTGAAATCAACTTTTGATTTTGAAGAGTGGTTTGTGTTGTATTGTCCATTTGCTTTTTGATCAAAAGTAAAGACTGACTAAGGCCATCAAACATATCCTTAGCCATCCGCTTACGTTCTTCTTCTTGTGCAAGTATTAAGGCTTGTGCGAAGGCAATTTTGTCATTGCGTTCGGTGTTAAGTTTGTAACCAAAGAATCCAAGAAAACCAAGTAATAGACTGCCACCCATAATGAGTTTTTTTATTTTTGTATTTTTTCGTTTTTAGATTCAAGTTCTAAAATGTCTTTTCTTAGGCAGATGTTTTTTATCGTTTGGTTGTTTTGAAACTTGCTCTAGCTAAAATAGTAAAATTATCATCATTTACTTTACTTACTGCCTAGCTTTTTTGGGGTCAAATAGTTTTAAATGAACAAATTGTTTTAGTGCGGTTGTTTAAAGCGTTGATAGAGAAATGAAGAAGGGCAACTTACAAGAAACCTTACCCGGTAAGCCACCCTTCGATTTCACTCATTTGGTTTTGTGATCTAGTAAAACTAGCGAAGTGAAAATGTTACTGGGATTTCAATTTGTTGTTGGCCTTTGTAGTTATTATTATTGATACTGATGTTTTTTGCTTCTTTAATTGCACTAAGTATTTGCTTAGAAACTTCAGGATGTACCTTGTCTTTAAATGCAGTTTCTACTACTTGACCTTTTTCGTCTAAGCTGATAACTAAAACGACATTATCTTCAATACAGTTCGCCTTCAACGTTTCGGTATATACCAAGTGCTCAGCTAAGTATTTTTGTAGTTGCTGTTGAGCTATTTTAGTGTGCATTTGGCTCATAATTGCGGCCTCTAATTTGGCTTTCTCTTCTTTTAGTTTTGCTTCAGTTGATTTTTCTTTTGTTTCAAATAAGTTTGCTTCATTCACTGGAGTGTAAGAAACAGTTTGAGCGATTGATAAGCTAGAGAAAGAAACGAATAAGATGGCGATTAATAAATTTTTCATAATTCTGGTTTTTTTAAGAGGTTAAGATTTTTTCGGTTTTGATATAACAAAGATAGGAGCAAATTGGGCCCAGGTTTATAGGGTCTTGATAGGAATCTACTAGGGTCTGATCCCTAGTTTATGTGTGGATTCAGAAAAAAATCCCGAACTTTTATAGAAAAATTCGGGATTCTTGTGCGAAAATTAGTGCATTAACCTTTGTTTACTAGAGCATGTTTAAATTTAGTTTACTATGAAAATCAAGAGTTTATGGTTCTCGCTAACAATTTTTTAATGAGCTTAGCGAGCTAACTGAATTCTAAAATTGGACGCGAGGTTCATAAAACATTGATTTGCAATTAAATGGAAATTTAAACATGCTCTAAATCGTTT
>CALGLS010000595.1 GCA_937959375.1 uncultured Saprospiraceae bacterium | reverse complement strand
TAGTCCATGAGTTGCTCATGTTGAAATTTTAACTTCTCTCGAACATTGTATGCACGAATGCCAACTACCACTGCGTCGTATGTTTTTAATTGTGTGGTAGTAAGTTGATTGTCGTCCAAAAGATTAACTGTATATCCGATTTGTTCGAGGCAAGAAGGAACTGCGTCGCCGGTTCCGTCAATGTAGGCTATATTTAATGGGACAGTTTTTAAATCCACTTTTACAATCTTTGCCTTAGCTTGAAGCAAAACTACTTGACGTAATATGTGAGGGTAATTGATCTCGTGGATGGACTGATTGTAGCTTTGATTGCCAATTGAAATACTAGGTTCTAAAAAAGCTTCACTTTGATTCTTTGGAGGTGTCAGCATAAAATCAAAAACCTGCTCCTCCCCTTTTTGTTGTAAGTCGAATGCAACTTGTTTTGGTGAAATGGTCCAACCTTTTTCTGCTCCTGGATTTAAAACGCCAGAGACGTTATCTTTTCCTGCGGTTACTTTTATGGCTATTGATTTGGCTTTATTGTCTGGGAATAAATAAACGGATTCTGCAACGTTTACGAAAACCGGTGGTGTAATTTCTAGCGGTTGGTATACTTCTCCGATTACTGGGTCTGTGAATTTTTGGATGATGTCAGTTTCGTAACTAAACGTTTGCCCACCAATTTCTAAATTAAAAACAGCTCTTAGTTCTCGAGGCGTTTCGGGTAAACCCAATAAACTCAAATCGTCTACTTTGTACATGCCTAAACTTGCAGTTTGGTTCAACCAATATGCATTACTATTCCTTAGTGCGTTATTCAGTTGAATCGACTCGCTAAATAGGATTGATTCATTGAACGGCATTGTGATTTGGAAAGTAGAATCGTAATCACTTGCTGAGATTTGGATTGAGTTTAGTTTGACGTTTGCATTGGAGCGATTGATGGCTTCAAAATTAACTTCCATTGTTTCTCCGATAACAAATTTCCCCTCTTTAGTTGTTGCTTCCATGAAGAGGCCAGCGCAATTTAGAATGATTTCTTCTATTGCTGTTTTCTTTTCTGTTTTCCAATAACCATCTTTTAGTTTTCCAATGAGTTGATGTGCTTTTAGTAATTCAGGAATACTTGCCGCTGGATCTCTATAGTTAAAGTCGTTTTCTACTTTTTTGAGAATATCGCCAATTGCTTTGCCTCCGTCGAGTCGTGACCAAGTGGTATTGATGTTTGAAAATATATCGTTTTTGTCACTAGGAACTGAGCCGTCTAGCAATTCCATATATTCCAATTTGGTTCCACGACTTGCCGTTGTCCCCATTCCTTGACATTGATGGCGACTTCTGGCTTCTGCTGCAATTTCATTGTTGGATTTGCCTTTTAATGGATAGAAAGTACCGATGTCGATTGGATAGTATTTGCTTTTGTCAGATTCTTGAAATGCTTTGTAATGACTTAAGACATTATACATCAAACGTTTTGGCTGGTAGGCTTCTACATGCTTTAGTTGCTCTGGAAAAATTGTTTTGTCGGCAGCAATAGCGAAAGCTTCTTTTGAGAGAATCGCCGAAGCAGTATGATGTCCGTGTGTTGTTCCAGGAGTTCTGTGATCAAAGCGGTTAATGATGATGTCGGGCTGTAATTTTCGAATGGCCCATACGACATCGTGTAAGACTTCTTCTTTGTTCCAGATGGTGAAAGTTTCGTCTGGGGTTTTAGAATAACCGAAGTCATTGGCTCTAGAAAACAATTGGTGTCCTCCGTCAATTTTTCGAGCTTCTAGCATTTCATGTGTACGTATGACGCCTAGGAGTTCTCGTATTTCGGCACCTATAATATTCTGACCTCCGTCGCCTCTGGTGAGTGAAAGGTAGGTTGTTTTTGCTTTTACGTGATTGGAAAGATAGGTGATCATTCGGTTGTTTTCGTCGTCGGGGTGTGCAGCTAGATAAAGTACGGAACCTAAGAAGTTTAGCTTCTGAATATCTTCATGAATTTTGGCAGCAGAAACAACTTCTGGTTTTTGCGCAAAGCAAAATGAGGTACTCGTGAATAGCAAGAAAAGTAGGATGGTATATTTCATTCGAATTTATGTTTCAAAAGTTTCATTACAAGCTGGACAAAAGTAGACAATTATTAGTTAGTTGCCTTGTAAAACTAAGAAAGATGTTGGTTATGCTATTAGGAATTTTAAAGTGATTTGTGTTGGCTATGAGGTGATTGATTGCTGTTCTTTTGTGTTGTAAGTTTACCATATAAATACCTAGTAGACCTAGTTATGTTGGGTGTTTTATTGAATGCGTTAACGCAAGGTTTTATGACTAAAGCACTTTTTTATGATTTACTATTTTGTAAAAATTATGTGCCTTGATGTATCTATTTGATTCTTAAAATCGTAAACTGAAAAAATAAAAGTAAAATGTTTTGTAAACTAAATGTTCTTTACTTTTTTGTTTGCAAAAATTAGGATTGATTTTTGATTTTATGTAGAAATTCAAAAACATGCTCTAAATAAAAATTGACTGGCAAGTTTTGAAAACAGAAACAAAGAATTATATTAGTGCAATTATTTTTTTTATAACCTTAAAATTAAACGACATGGGAAAATTTGATGATCAAATGGAAGTGTATTTAGCAGAAGTGAAAAAGCACGGCTTTAAACTTAAAAAAGATTACTTAACTGCAGTAGCAAAATCTTGTGGTCCTTCAATTTACAAAGCAAATTCTGCAAAGGTAGCTTGCTCAAAAAAAGAAGAGAGAGATACTGTTAAAAAGAGTTTCTTAATTAAGAAGTTGGGATTGAAAGATGGTCCTAAATTAGATGAAGCGATTGTAGAAACCTGTAAAGAAATGGGTTCAGGTAATCGCAACAAGTACCGCCCAATTTTTTATGCTTTGCTCGCAAAAAGAGTAAGGAAAGCTGCTTTTTTTAAATAAAAAAACTTTAGTTTTTGAATTAGAAAAACCGCGTGCTAATTAAAGCGCGCGGTTTTTTCTCTTACAATGGCTATTCTTTATAGTTAGATCCTATTAATTTAAATTTTCCATTCATCCCGGCATGGAAGTTCCACTTATTCCCGGTGGCATCAATTCATTCGCAACATCTTTGAGTTCTTTCCAATCAGGATAGTTTTGATGTAGCTTCAAAATACCTTCTACATTTTGCTCCAAGCGATAAATATGAAAGAGACAAACGGCTTCTCGCTTGATACGAGTGGAACTATTTCCGTGATGATTGTCAGAAAGCGATTGATACGTTTCAAATACACTCTCAGATCCTAGTAGCGGAACCATCTCGTGAAGTGTTTTCCAAAAGCTCAGTTTATTATACAAATGAGCATTCAGGTAAAACCATTCTTGATAAGTCCAATCCAAAAAAGTACCTCTATTGATAATACTTCGTAAAGTATTCAAATATTTTTTATGTTCCTTTTGAGCAGAATAACATCGAGCACGAATAACCAAAAATTCAGTTTTTCTTCGTCCCTTGATTAATTTGTTGACCTGATCCATTTTGTCTTCTGCCATTAATTCAGAGCAAGCCCATCCCAAATCATCTTCAAGGTAGTATGGTTCTTCATCTTGCTCCATACTACTTTCAATTTCTTCCTGCTGCTCAATTGCGAAATCATCATCCGGATCTAGTTCACGTGCTTTGATTACATAATTGAGCGCCTGCTCATATTGACCGACTTTATGCAAGCAGTTGGCCAATTCACGATAAGATTCACTGTGATCATTATCAAATTCCACTGCTTTGTGATAGCAGGCAATTGCTTTGAGAGGTGCATCTAATTCATAGAACGACCAGCCCAGCGCAAACCAACTTTCGGCTAGCAATGAGGCATGTTCTTCAGGGTAATCACCAATAGTTTTGAGGGCAGGTTCTAGATTGTTTTTGTACCAATCGTATCCTTCCCAAATAATTTGATAATACCCTTCGTCTGATATTTTTTCTAATATGTCTAAGGCTTCCCGCTTGTTCATGACTGTTGAGTTTAACAATTCGTTTAGTAAATAATTCGAGTTAAACAACTGATTTTCAATTGTTTATTTTAAGCCATTGTGAATTGTCTAGTCGATATTAATACATCAACATTTAAGCCGGAAATCGATTTCCTGTAGGATTTGATTTGAAGTTTTAATTCAACTTCTATAATTAAAGATACACTTTTTAGCGTTTCGTGGCGAATATCAAATCAATAATTTCATATAATTTTCACAGTTATTTATAATACTCAGTTTTAGCGCTATTTTCGATTAAGCATTTTAAATATTTCTGTTAGAAAGGCTGCATAAACCATATAAGTAGGGCTAATTTCTTGCCTAATCCTTTAAATTTTAAGACTTTAGTTCCCTCTTAGGACATTGCTAGACCATATATAATTAAAATACTGATATGAAAAACCACTTCAAACAACTGTCTCTCGGAATTGGCGTCTTAGCTTTTATCCTCGGAATGGCCATTATTCCAACCAATAATGGGGTGACTGCTTTTCATACGGATGATGAATTACGATATTTCGAAATGCGTATGGGGGCAACTATGACCATTGATTCTTCCCAGTATTTCGCTACCTCATCTCTATGTAGTGGTTGCCATGGCTTTGATGAAGATGGATTCGCAATGGTTGATGAGTACGGTCAAGATGTAAATATCCATGATGATTGGCGTTCTAGTATGATGGCTAATTCAGCGAAAGATCCGTTTTGGAGAGCAAAGGTAAGTCATGAAATTACGGTAAATCCAAGCCATAGTCTCGATATCCAAGATAAGTGTACCACCTGTCACGCTCCGATGGGAAATTATACAGCTCATTATAATGGAGCTGACCATTATACGATGGCGGATTTACTGGTAGATACAATTGGTCTTGATGGTGTTTCTTGTGGAGCTTGTCATCAAATGAGTGCGGATAATTTAGGGAACACCTTTTCTGGGATTATGAACTTTGATACCAATCGCGTGATGTATGGTCCCTACCCTTTTCCTTTTGCACCTCCGATGACTAACTTCGTTGGGTTCGAGCCAGTACATAGCGCTCATATCCTTGATGCTGGAGCTTGTGCTTCTTGTCATAGTTTGGTTACTGAAACGGTTGACTTAACTGGTGAATATACGGGTGAGACTTTCGTTGAACAGGCCACTTACCATGAGTGGTTAAATTCATCCTACAATGTTGATTCTGTCAGTTGTCAAGCTTGTCATATGCCTCAGATTTTTGATAGTATCGTGATTTCTGACAACTATATATTCCTTGAGGGACGTACACCATATGGTTTGCACGAATTGGTTGGAGCCAATACCATGATGCTAAAGCTCATGCGTGAAAATAGACTGGAACTTGGGATTGATGCAGAGGAAGAACACTTTGATGAAACCATTGCGGCAACGCTAAGAATGCTTCAGCAACAAACCTTAGATTTAGATATTGAATTGTTAGATCAAGACAATGACAGCCTATTCTTCAAACTAGATCTATTTAATAAAGCTGGCCATAAATTTCCTTCAGGTTATCCAAGTCGAAGAGCTTTTGTTCAGTTTCTTTTGATTGATACAGAAGGTGATACCATTTTCCAATCAGGAACAATGGATGATAATTTTGAGGTGATTGGTCAAGACCCCAATTTCGAACCACACTATCAGGTAATTAACGATGAAAATCAAGTTCAAATTTATGAAATCGTAACTGGTGACGTTGAAAATAATTTCACCACTTTATTAGAACGTGCTGCCGTTGCTTTGAAAGACAACCGCTTGCCGCCACTTGGTTTTACGACCACGCATGAAGTGTATGATACTACGGTCATCGCTGGTACGGCTTTGAATGATCCTGATTTCAATATTGAAAATGATGTGGAAGGTTCTGCAAGGGATTTGATTCAATATCACGTCTCAAGAGCAGATTACATGGGAGGTTATGCCCAGGCCCAAGCACATGTTTATTATCAATCATTACCACCACGTTGGTTGGCACCCATGTTTGAGGAAAGTACACCAGAAATTGATGCTTTCCGTACGATGTATGAGCAAGCGGATCGATCGCCTGTATTGATCGCTTCTGTTTCTATCGATAGTATTTTAGTTCCTACCTTGGTTGGAACTTCTAATCCAGCAATTGCGGTTGCTGTTAATGTTTATCCGAATCCGACAGCGGATGGTTGGGTTAATGTTGAGTTGCCAGCTGGGGCAAAATTAGAATCTGTGCGGATCATTGATTTGAACGGTCGATTGCTTGGGACGGCGAAAGATTTGAAATTCGAATTGCCTAAAACGACTGGAACTTATTTACTTGAGATTCGGACTAGCGTTGGAGTTGTTACGAAGCGTGTAATACGAGAATAGTTTAAAGTGAATAAAGAAAACCTATAAATGAAGTTGTTAAAAATGGAGATTAAAATTTCTTGTAGACGCAATGATTTTCAAAAAAAATATCATTCAATTTTAAAACAACTTCAATAAAAAAAAGAGCGAACTCAAACCGAGTCCGCTCTTTTTTTTGCAAAAGCAAAAACTAAATCAATTACAAATTACTAGTTTAAAATCAACTTAGTGAAGTAAGTGTTCTCTTCCGTTTGAACTTGGAGTAAATAACTGCCTTTTGCAAAATCCCTCAAGTCGAGTTGATCATTTAACTGACCAGAAACTTTACCTAAATCTCTTTGAAGTAACTGTTGTCCAGCAATACTCGTGACCATTAATTTC
>CALGLS010000594.1 GCA_937959375.1 uncultured Saprospiraceae bacterium | reverse complement strand
GGAAGAATCACGCTTGCCGAATGATAAAGAATTGAAAGCTACTACGGTGATTGCCATTGAAATTGATGAGGCTTCTGCCAAAATTAGAACGGGACCTCCTAGTGATGACAAGGCAGATGAGGACTTGCCAATTTGGTCTGGAGTGATACCAATTGAACGACAGTATATGGCGGCACTTCCTGCGGATGATTATAGCTCAGAGAATATTGCTGAGTCGGTTAGAGGATTCTAAAAGACGGAAGACCGAAGTCCGAAGTTTCCCTCGAACGTGGGGCTACGTTAACGGGAAACTTCGGACTTCCATCTTCCGTCTTCCGTCTCCCCTACAATCTCCGACGAGCCTCATTCTTAGAACGATTCTTACGATTCTTTCCGCCACTACCAGAGAAGTTATAAACCAACCAAAGGCTAAGTCGCTGCGACTGCGGATCGTGAATACGGCGACTTGTAAAGGTATCAAAGGGGCGTTCGTTTTCATAAAGTATGCTATCGAAAATGTCGAGTAAGTAAATGCGGGCCATCAATCGTTTATTCAAAAAGGTCTGCTGAATCATAATATCCATTCGATAAGCGGGGAAAGCGATGTAATAGGCATCTTCTAATTTTGAACGGTACCAGCCGGACAATTCTAAGTTTGTAGTTGGGCCAAGTTTGAAATTATTCGTTACATCAACATAGCCTGTTGTTCGTTTAAAACTATCAGTTCCGTCTTCATCTGTAAACTTTCGATTGTAAACGCCCGTACTTGCTTTGATGTACCACCATGGCAGTAAGTTTCCAAACCGATTGTAACTCAAACCAACCTGTGTTTGGGAACCTGCATTAAATTTTTGATAAAAAGACACCTCCCCTTCTAGATAATAAATTCCGTTGATTGCTTCATTCGTTTTTTGATAATACACTTCAACACTTTGCTTTTTTTGGCTAAAGCCAAGCTCAAAATTATTAACATACTCAGGACGTAAATCGGGATTACCCAATTCGTAACGGAAGTCATTAATCTTGATAACATAGTTGTTTAGAAACTGAAAGGATGGTCGACGTAGTCTTCGGGAGTAACTAAAGGAAAATAAATTGTTGTTTTTCAAATCTTTGGAATAGTACAGGTTGGGAAACAAGTCTGTATAGTTTTGCTGGATGATGGTATCCTGCGTGTAATCTGTTCGTTTCAAGTCAGTGTTTTCAAGTCGCAAACCTGCTTCAAAAAAATGCGTTCCAATTGTCTTATTTGCCGAAAGGTAAGCTGCCCAAACGTTTTCATTATAATCAAAGGAACTCGTCCGCGATGTTTCTGTCCAAATATCATTGACATTGCTTTCAACCAACAAACGATTTTCTCGAACAGTGGCTGTGTACTTTGTTCCCAAACTCAATTTTATTTTATGCTTTAAATACTTTTCTAGGTCCGCTTGAAAAGCATAAATATCTGTTCTATTTTGAGTAGTATTTCGTTCTAGGTTGTCTTGAAAAAAAGCTAGTTCGTAGAAAGAGTTGACATTGTTCTTGTTTGTTAATCCTTGTTTTGCGTAGTCTGCAAATAACTTGATGCTGCTATTAAAAGTATCGATGGTAATGGCATAATTTGCCGTCAAACTATAAAGATCAGAATCAACAATTCCATCAAGGTTGGTTTGTCCCTTATCAAGTACATCTCCCTGATTTGAGAATACCATTTCGTTTCTAACGGTTAGAATATTTCCTGCATTCGTTCCAAATCCTTCTATTCCAAAAACTTGATTATCTGATAAGTCTGTAGTAAACCCGAGTTGATAATTGTGGCGGTTTCTGTCGTTTGCCCAAGTCCCATCTTCCTCTAGTAAATTTTTTGAAACAAAATATTCAGCGCCACCTGTATTTCTGGAGAGTGTCGTTTGCTTCCGAAAATTGTAGGTTCCATAAACGTTCCACTTGGAAGCACCATAGTTAAATACCAGACTGTTATAATTTGTAAAATCACCATCTCCTCTAAAGGTGTGATCTCCTCGCAGGGTTCCATCCAATCCAATTTTTTTCTTTTTGAGAATGATGTTCACTACCCCACCAGAACTCTCTGCATCGGTATTTGCTGACAAGTGTGTTTGTACTTGTATACTTTTAATCTGATCTGAAGTAATATTCCGCAAATAATTGGCTAATGCATCTCCTGATAAGTTAGAAATTTTTCCGTTGATCATGACCGTCACGGTTTCGTTTTTCATGACAATGCCACCATTATCATCTACCAACAAGTAAGGCGTTCGTTGCAAAAGTTCCATTCCATCATAACCAGATTTTAGTGGACTGTTTTGTACATTGAAGATTAGCTTTCCTTCTTTTCGCTCCATTATTTTTTTCTCAGCGGTTACTAGCACTTCGCCCAGTTCATTGACTGCCGTTTGTAAAACCACCTTTCCTAAATTTAGTGATTGATTGATTTGTAAACTATCTTCATAATTTTGAAATCCTATAAAAGAAATTGAGATTTTGTATGATCCTGTTTTTGGTACTTTTAGTTTAAATCGTCCATCCGCTTCTGTTATGATTCCGTTTTGAATATTGGGATCTTGACTATTTTGAATAAAGACGCTTGCAAATTCGATTGATTGACCATCTGAATCAACTACCTCTCCTTCTAAAAAAATGGACTGAGCTATCCCGATCATACTTAGTTGTAAAAAGAATAGTAGTGTTGTTAGTTTCGTAATTTTCATTGCTTTATGGTGTGTGGTTGACTTGGCTTGTTTTAGTTTTATTGCTTTTTGATTACTTATTTTTTAAACACTCAGGTCACTTAGCCCCTTAACGTAGATCCGACTAATATAGAGGGCTTACAATCGCGGGCCTTAGTGCTCTTAGTGTCCTTAGTGTTTAAACCTGCGGTCATGCGAAATAACGACCACCTCTTCTTTCGTTTTTTTTTAAACACTTAGGACACTCAGGTCACTTAGCCCGTTAACACGTCGAACCAACTAACATAGAAGGCTTATAATCGCGGGCCTTAGTGCTCTTTGTGCTCTTAGTGTTTAAACCTGCGATCGTGC
>CALGLS010000593.1 GCA_937959375.1 uncultured Saprospiraceae bacterium | reverse complement strand
GGCTCATCTGCAATGATCGGATCATCTGCTTTGACAACAACGACAGCGGTATCCGGAGTTATTTCAGATCCATCCTGAGGCTCGTTATCATCTACTTCTGGCAGATCGATATCTGTAGGAAATGTTTTTGTGGTAGGAGTGGGAGTTGGTCTCGGTGGTGTTTTGGGTTTGGATGACCCACCACCAAAAAGACTTTTGAAGAAATCGATTAATTTTTGGAGCATGGTGCTTGTGTTCGTTGGGAGCTGACTTTAATTAGAGAGCTCCTCGAGTGTTAAAAAGGCCTGTTCACTCCAAATGTAGGGAAAATCTTTGATTTGGAAAGGGGATGGGAAGATGGATATGAGAGATGAGTAGGCTTAGGGGCAGATTTTTTCCTCTATCGCTAACTTATATGCTGGTTTGACTGGCTAAATAGATAAGAAAATTAACGATTTGAAGTGGAAGACAGTACTATTTGGAGTACGCTCAGTGTACGTTTTTGATTTGTATGATAAATTAAAAACACACACTGAGCGTAGCCAAATGAACTACTACATCTTATGAGCAGAAGAGAACACACGGCTCCAGTTGATGCCATTAAAGATGCGACCGTTTTTGGTAGAAAACCAAATAAACAAAGGCTTTCCTACGATGTGATCATGCGGTACAAAACCCCAATAGCGAGAATCTTCTGAGTTGTGGCGATTATCACCCATCGCCCAATAGTAATCTTGTTGGAACGTGTACTTCGTAGCGACTTCTCCATTGATGTAAATTCGTCCACTTTTGATCGAGAGTTCATTTCCTTCGTAGACCGTAATGATTCGGTTGTATAAGGCAATGTTATTTGGCGTAATGACTACGGTTTCACCTGCTTTTGGTACAGTGATCGGACCATAATCATCAAGGCTCCAGTTACCAAAGTTGGTAGCATCGTGTGGGAATAGTGCTTCAGGATTAGGTTTTATTGGATATGGCTCAACAGTGATTTCTTTATTAAATGCTTTTATCTGCTCTACCTGTTTGTTGTTTAAACTAAACACTTTAGGGTTGGCATTTTTATTTCCATTAATCTCATCTAAGTTGACACCCCATTCATCCAACTTGTCAGATAAGGTTCGGTTAAGGTTTCCAGAAGGATCATTTCCTAAACGGACAACCGTTCGATACTGAAGTTTACTTGGATTTTCTGCAGGTTGGTCATTGATGTAAACTTGTCGATTCTTGATTTCCATTTTATCGCCTGGAGAAGCGATACAACGTTTGATATAGTGATCTCGCTTATCAATCGGTCTTACTCGAAGTTTTTTTCCTCTTGTCACTGGTCCGTACCCTGGGTTTCGACGTACATCGTAAACACTAACATTTCTAGTTGGTGTAATATAAATACTGTCACCTTCTGGGTAGTTGAAAACGATAGGGTCGTTATTCTTAATGTTGGTAATAGCAGGAAGACGGTGGTAATCCAACTTAGGGTTTTTCAAATAAGACTCAGATCCAATTCCAGGAATGACATTATGCAAAAGCGGAAACTGTACAATGGTCATCGGCGTACGAATTCCATAGTGTGCCTTACTCACAAAAAGAAAGTCACCAACTAAGAGTGAACCTTCCATGGATGGCGTAGGAATCACATAAGCTTCAATCAAAAACATTCGGATAAATGCTGCTGCAAAAACAGCAAACACGATGGATTCGATCCATTCTCTACCACTTGATTTTTTATATGGATTTTGGTGTTCTAGTTTTTTGATTTCTCTAGCATTACCACTTTTTTGAGCCTCATGTAGCTTTTGAGCATAAGCAGCTTCTGCTTCTAGGGTAGGGCCAAGATATTTATCTTCTTCATTTTTTCCGATAAGGAAAAAAGCAAGAGGAGCATAGATCACCGCAAGCGCAGAATCTTTAAGGTCGTACTTGCCAAAAGAGCGAACCATATCTACAGCCATTCCTGTAAAGATGAAAATATTCACAATAGGAATAAGCAATAGGGCAGCCCACCAACCTGGTCGGCCAATGATTTTGCACCATTCTACGAAGTTGACACCTGGAATCCATGCTTTTGAAGCTGGAACATTAGCTTTCGCAAATACCTTTGTTAAGGTAAAGCAAAGCAAGATATAAGAGATCAGAAGAAATATAAGTATACTCACGCTTTCATTATTTTGGTGAAGAGAACGCAAATATAAACGAAAAAGGAAAGGAGACGTTGTTCTTTAGGCGATAAGTTTGCTTAGTGACTGCTTTTCATCGACTAACTTTGTTAAAAGTAGGGTGGGATGAGCTTTGAGGGTATGAAGGATATAAGGTTTGAAGGAGTTAAGGTTTGAAGGGCCTTCTAACGCGGATACGAGTGCGGAGCCTACGATCGTGTATCCCTCAAACCTTATATCTACTCCACAAAGCCACTAACATAAATCTTCTCAGACCAACGCTGGGCACTCACAAAAACACGGATTTTCTTGCGGAAATAGCCGGATTTCTTAGCATCGTAGACGATATTAATCACACCAATTGAATCGGGTTCAATAGGAACCAGCGACCAATCAGGGGCAGTACAGCCGCAAGTAACACGTACTGCATCAATGGTCATCGGCTCATCTGTGATATTTTTAAACTTAAAAGTTGCAGTTGTATCCTGTTTTTGGGGCAGATCTCCAAATTCATATTCGGTATCTGTAAGCCACTCAATTACAGGCGCACTATCGGACGGCGCAAGGTTGGTAAATGTAGGCTTTGATGGATCCAAGCCTTGTGATTGCTCTGCTGAGGCACAAATGTCGACTTGTCCTCTTTCCTGAAATTGGGATAATTGTAAAACTGAAAGACCAACTAAGAAGATAGAAAACCAAAGTAGTTTCATCGTAAAGTATTGCTATAGAGTAGATTAGCCAAGAATGTCCCAAGTGTGATCTGCCAGTAATTTGACCGTTGCCACAAATTCATAAGGACTTTTTCGCCCCCATTCAGCAGGAGCTATCATAGACAAAACGTTCTTTTCGTCCTTTTTCTTATACAGGTGGTAGATATGACCGATCAATGGCTTGAAATTCATCTCTGCCAGGTATATATCCTCTGAGATTTGGACTCGATCCTTTATTTTTTGAGCTTGTACAGCCAAAAGGTTGATTTGCTCACGAATTTGATCCAATTGCATCTCAGTTTGGTCATACATCGCTTCTACGGCGAGACCTTTTACACGGCCTTTATCGATGGGTTTAATAACAGAGCCACCAACCGTATGGGCATAAGGGAGTAAATGTGGATTTTCTGCCACCTTATCCGGATCAATCGGGTTGATAATCTCTTCTTTTTCTTTTGTTTCTTTTTCTTGCTTCTCTTCCATTGTTATTTCACTCATCAGTTTATCGTTTGCGTATTAGTAACTCTTGCTAAACATCAAATCGATAAGAATGGTTGTATAAATTTAGCCATAATAGGGGAGTAATTAAAAAACCGCTTAACATTGGTGTTTGAGTTACCAAAGTTAAGCGGCTTTTTGTAGAAAATGGAAAGACCTTAAAATTTTATTTAGGTTGGACTTTGCTGTTATTAAAGCACGTTAGTGGGAAACTTCCAACTTCCCACCTCCAACTTCCTGCCCCTCACTACTTCAACTTAAAAGTAGACTTCCCAGCCATATAACCTTTGTTATAAACCTCCACCTCATAGTTACCTTTCTGAAAGTCAGTACCAGGTTCCCAGTAGAAGCAAGCCATCATGGCGCTGCGATCGTAGTCGATTTCTTTCATTTGAGTGTAGCGAATTTCGTTTTCACCATCAGCAGAAGTCATCACGCCAGATCCCATATTTTCAACAGCCATCGTTTCACCTACTGGGTTAATCATACGAATGTAGAATTTTTCAAGTCCTTTTTCGGTTACCTCGTTTGGTTCAGCGTTGAAGCAAACCTTTAGACGATCTACGTTTTTAGCTTTTTTAGCTGTAACTACTTTTCCTGATTTACGAATCTTTTCACCTTTTACTTGTACGCTCCCGACGTTGACTACTGAAGCTCTAGTTACCTTCGTTGAAAGGTTTTGATTTTGCGATTCAAGCATTTCCTTTTCGCTAACCAAGGCAGCTTTGGCAGTTACCAACTCATTGTTCATCGTTCGCTCCTGTGAAATTTGACCTTCAAGGTTTTGTTTTTCCTGCGTAAGTTGAACTGTTTGCTGCGTCAGCATTGCTTTTTCCTCTTTCAAAGCATTGTTTTCTGCGAGGTAACGATCAAGTTGTAATTTAAACTGATCCATTTGAGTACGGGCTTCCGCCAAATCAGCTTTTGATGTTTTTCCAGATCGAATTAATCGACTGATTTTATTTTTTTGTTCTTTAAGCTCAACCTTTTGCTTGTCAATCATTTCGTTAAGCTCTTCATTATTACCGCGCATTTCTTCTAGCTCAGATAAAGTTTCGTGGTAATTTTTGTCTAGTTCAGCACGAAGTTGATCTGCGGTAGTTAGCTCAATAGCTTGTTGGTCAATGACCTTTGCTTGTGAGATCTTATTATAAAGTAAGAAGGCGTTGATACCCAAAAGGGCGATAATAACGGTGGCTGCGACTGCAGTCAATTTTGATTTTGAATCTCTTGAGAAACTCATAGTTAAAGGTTTTATTATTGAAGTTATAAATACGTCTGTTTGTTGAGAACTTTCTAAATAAGCGAACTTCTGAATGAGTGATCACTTAATTTTTAGTAAACTTCCCTCTTTTAATTTACCAATCAATAACTTAATCGGGGGCGATTATAGTATTAATTAGCAGTAAAATAAGCATAAAATCAATTGACTAATACCAGTCGAATTCAATTCAAATGCATCAAATTACATTACAAAGTTAGCATATATTATGGTAAGTAGGAGCATTCTTTTTGGAAATATGAGCTTGGGTTTGTTGAAAGTTGGAATGTGGTATGTCTGGCTCAGTTGATCAGATGATAGCTTGGACGGAAGACCGAAACTGTCTAGCTGCGCTGCCTACCGTATACACATAAGTTGTAACTCAGATGTATGTTTTGGAACTTGATAAATTATGAATCGTTGAGTTCTGAATTTTGAATCGTTGATTTTTTGCCTTCTAACGTGTTAAATACCATAGATTTTAACTATTAATCGAGTGCCAATGTTCAGGGGGAAATCAAAATTCAGAATTCAATGATTCAGTGATTCATTATTATCTTACTTTAATGCCGAATGAAAAATTACGATAGACTTATGTATATACAGTAGGCTGCGCTGCCAGATAGAGACGGAAGACCGAAGAGCCCATCTAATAAAACTATACGTTCGCGGGAAACTTTGGTCTCTATCTGGCAGCGCAGCTAGACAGGTTCGGTCTACGGTCTTCCGACTTATCCAACTTTTCCCTATATTCGCGAGACCTTCACCAAATCACTTTAACTATGCTGGAAAACATCGACATTACCAATGTTCTTTTTCTCGATATTGAGACGGTTTCTAACCAAAAAGACTATGATTCACAAAGCGAGACTTTCCAAAAGCTTTGGGATATAAAAAGTAAGCAAATTCTACGAAAATATGATGAGGGCCTAGAAGAAGGCGAATCAAAAGCCTTGTATCCTGAAAAAGCAGGCATTTTTGCAGAATTCGGCAAGATCGTTTGTATTTCAGTGGGGATCGTTATCCGCGACCCTAAGACCAATCAATTAGTGGTTCGACTCAAGTCCTACGCAGATGATGACGAAGCTGCACTCCTCAAGGATTTTTCAGAATTACTGAACCAATACTATAAAAATCCAAATAAACATTACCTCTGTGGGCACAACGTTCGAGAGTTTGATGTACCCTATATGTGTCGCCGATTATTGATCAACCAACTACCACTTCCAACCCTTCTTAACATCGCTGGCAAAAAACCTTGGGAGACAAAGTACATGTTGGATACCTTGGAACTCTGGAAATTCGGAGATTACAAAAACTATACGGCCCTCAAATTATTAATGGCAGTCTTCGACTTACCTTCTCCAAAAGATGATATTGATGGATCTGAAGTAGGACGAGTTTACTGGGAAGAAAAAGACTTGGATCGAATCGCTCGCTATTGCGAAAAGGATGTGCTAGCAGTAGTGCAGTTGTTACTTAAATATATGCGCATGCCAACGTTGGAACCTGAGCAGATTGTTCATGTGTAGTCAAGACGGAAGGCCGAACCTGTCTAGCTGCGCTGCCAGATAGAGACGGAAGTCCGAAGTGCTCTTCTAACGTGTCTCTTGTGATAGAGGGAAACTTTGGTCTTCCGTCTCAAAAAAAACTACAATAGAAACGTAATATCAATTAACCAATCATAAAAAATACAAAATTCAACATGAAACATCTTATAGCTCCTTCAGTCTTAGCAGCAGACTACACGAATCTTCAAAAAGATTTTGACATGGTCAATAAAAGCGAGGCAGACTGGTATCATGTAGACGTGATGGATGGCCGTTTTGTCCCAAACATAAGTTTTGGAATGTTTATAGTAGCTGCTATGAAAAAAATGGCAACGAAGCCACTGGATGTTCACCTGATGATAGTAGAACCTGAAAAATACATTGAGCAATTTAGAGAGGCAGGAGCAGATGTGATTTCAGTGCATTATGAAGCATGCCCCCATTTGCACCGCACCATCCAACAAATAAAAGCTACAGGAGCCAAGGCGGGAGTCGCGCTCAATCCACATACGCCCGTTAGCGTTTTGGAAAATGTAATAGAGGAGACAGATATGGTTGTTCTTATGTCGGTTAACCCCGGATATGGCGGCCAGAAGTTTATTTATCAAACCTTGAAGAAAGTAGCACAATTGAAAGAGATGATTACCGTTAGAAATACCAATACCTTGATCGAAATAGACGGGGGAGTTGGTTTGCAAAATGCGGAATCTTTGCTCAAAGCTGGTGCCGATGTGCTGGTTGCTGGAAGCAGTGTTTTCAAATCGGAGAACCCTTTAGACACTATTTCCCGTATGAAGGCTATTGGAAAGGATGTTTTCCAAGCTTAAATGAATTAGGTAGGTTGGAAGTGGGAAGTTGGAGGTGGGAAGTTTCCCCCTAACGTAAATCAGACGCGGAGCTCCGCGGTCGACTGTACTTCCCACCTCCTACCTCCAACTTCCCACTAAAAAACAACCCGATTTAATGAGACTATTCTACCTATTACTACTTTTATCAATCAGCTTTAACTTGCAGGCGCAAACAGAAACGGCGACTATTATTGGTCGAGTTTCAGATGCATCAGGAGGAGAAGGAATTGAATTTGCCAACGTCGTTATTCAAAATACTACTACTGGAGTAGAAGCTGACGTAAATGGTAAGTACTCGATTTCTATTGCCGCTGGAGAAGCCATCAATCTTGTTTTTTCTAGAATCGGTTTCGAAGAGGCAGTCGTTCGCGTAGATGCTCTGGAGGCTGGTGCCAAAAAGCGAATCGACGTGGCACTACCGGCCATCAATTCTGGTACTGAAATAGAAATCGTTGAAAGCCGAATCGAAGAAGAAGGAATGATAAAAGAAAAGGTAACTGCCTTGAAGTTACTTCCTGTGACAACGGGCAACTTCGAATCCGTATTACCACACATCGCATTAGGAACCAATAGTGGAACAGGAGGAGAATTAAGCTCACAATACAATGTACGTGGTGGTAACTACGATGAGAATCTAGTTTATGTCAATGATTTTGAAATCTACAGACCACAGCTTATCCGTTCTGGTCAACAGGAAGGATTGACTTTTCCCAATATTGATATGATCCGTGATTTGTCTTTTTCATCTGGAGGATTTCAAGCTCGATATGGTGATAAATTGTCTTCAGTTTTAGATATAAAATACAAGCGACCTGATTCACTTCGAGCTTCAGTAGGTATGAGTTTTTTGGGAGCATCAGCTCACGTAGAAGGAAGTATAAAAGCAGATCGAAAAGGATATAAGCGTTTCCGTTATCTGATGGGAGCACGTTACAAAACGACACAATACTTACTTGGTTCATTAGATGTAACAGGAGAGTATGCGCCCAACTTTGTAGATGTTCAAACTTATCTGACTTATGATATTACCAGAGATTGGCAGATTGGATTTATCGGAAATTACAACAGTGCGAAATATTCCTTTGTACCTCAGTCCAGAAGTACAGCACTTGGTTTGATTGACTTTGCCTTGCAGTTGACCTCCGTTTTTGAAGGTCAAGAAATAGATGAATTTATAACCTCAATGGGAGGCCTATCGTTAACCTACATTCCTGATCGGGAAGAGAATCCTTTTTATTTAAAATTCCTAGCTTCGACTTATGGAAGTAATGAAACAGAACGTTTTGATATCATCGGTCGCTATAGTTTGGGGCAGGTAGAATCAGATTTAGGTTCAGATAATTTTGGAGATGTAGTAGCTGTGTTGGGGACTGGTACACAACACCAGTACACTCGAAATTATTTGTATTCAACTGTAACCAATGCTGCACATAAAGGAGGACTTGAAATTCCATTTAAAGACCCAAGCCCAGGAGTAAGTGGTAGTCACTTTTTTCAATGGGGAATGCGCTACCAAAATGAGCGTATAGAAGATGAAATAAACGAGTGGGAACGCTTAGATTCAGCGGGTTATTCCTTGAATTACGATACGACTGCCTTGAATTTGAAAACGGTTTTGAAAACTAGAAACAACTTAAATTCGAACCGTTTTTCTGCTTATGTGCAAGACACCTATACACATACGAAAGATAGCATTCACGAATTGAAAGTTAGTGCAGGAGTGCGAACCCAATTTTGGGACTTGAATAAAGAATTATTTGTGTCGCCGCGTGCTCAATTGTTGTACAAGCCATTGAACCGAAAACGCAATGTTTCATATCGTTTGGCTTCGGGTTTGTATTTTCAATCGCCTTTTTATCGAGAACTTCGTGATGTGAATGGTAATGTCAATACAGATGTGCGTTCACAAAAATCATTTCACCTGGTTGGAGGTTTGACTTACGACTTTAAGATGGGACGGTATAGCCCAAAACCATTCCGATTAATTACAGAACTTTACTATAAAAAACTTTGGGATTTAATCTCTTACGATGTTGATAATGTACGTATTCGTTACTCTGGAGATAATGATGCAAAGGGGTATATTGTAGGAGTTGATATGCGACTTAATGGAGAGTTCGTACCAGGGGCAGAATCTTGGATTAACTTATCATTTCTCCGAGCACGTGAACAACTCGACGGTATCCAACATCTAAAGCGAGAGATTGGTGAAGCAGAAGCAACAGAAGTAAAAGATGTAGCTCGTCCAACCGATCGCTTCATGACACTCAACATGTTTTTTCAGGATTACCTACCAATGAATCAGAATTTCAAAATGCATTTGAACTTTTCATTTGGAACAGGTTTGCCTTATGGTTTGTTGGATCGTAATGAAACGTTTAGAAATACTTATCGCTATTCAGCATACCATCGAGTTGATATTGGTTTTTCGGTTAACCTATGGGACGAAGGTTGGCGCAATAAGAAACCAAATCATCCACTTCGATTTAGTCGAAGTACTTGGTTGAGTTTAGAAGTATTCAACTTATTACAGGTACAAAACGTAGCATCTAATACTTGGATCAAAACGATTTATAACACCCAATTTGCCATCCCTAATTATCTAACATCCAGACGTATTAATCTGCGACTAAAAATGGATTTTTAATGGAAGAAGCTAAACGTAAACTTTTAGGACCTATTGAGATTGGTGCGCTAATCATCGGCTTAGGAATAATTGCCTATTTGGGATACAAAAATGGGGGAGTAATGACCCGTACAGAAAATGTAGTGGTACACGAAAAACCACGTGATGTACAGAGGAAGCCATCTCCGTTTAAGGAGGAGTCAAGAGACGAAAGTGTAGAGGCTATGTTGAATGAATTGGCCGATCATTTCTCGGATACTTCACAAAGAGGGAAAAAATCTGCAAAAAATGCTACAAAAGCGCCAAAAAATATATCAAAGGATGAAGCTAAGTTTTATAGCAAAGTAAAGCAAAAAGAATCCCTGTCGGATAAAGTCAAAAGTACAGCAGATTGGCTCCGTGTGCTCCGTAGCTCTCAGAAAACTTATAGCAAAGTGCGCTCAATTTTGAGCCAAACAGCCCGTAAATCCCCAGATTCTGTCAATTCTGACAACATCAATCAGAACTTAAAAACCGATTCTTCTGAAGCGGCATTTTTTCAAAAACTAAGTGAATCATTCGGTATTTCTGAAAAAGAGATCAAAGCTTTTAGTAATAGTGGCAAAAATGCCATCAGTGACTGGGCCGAGTATATCCAAGAAAACCAGAAAAAAGATTAAGGCTTGGCATAATATCTGATTCCTATTCCCTAGATTTGTGATTCTATTTATTACAAGTTAAAATTGTGGGGACATGACCCACCGTTTTTCCTCTCATCCAGAGTTTATTTGATATTTAAAATCTGCTGAATTAAGCACCAATTGGCCAAGCTATGGTCAGTAGGCTTACAGCTGAAATTTTATCGATAATAACTAGACTATCCATAACCAGTAAGACCAACTTCTAAAGAAATTCTTTACCATTGATTTACTAAAAGAGATTGCTAAGTATTTCAATTGTAATTTCTTTGTTCAAAAGAAACGTTAAACAACTACTTAATATAAGGTTCTATTTAATTGAAATTTCATACACATGACAATCACTCGAGTTTCCTCACTTACACTGCTTTTTATCCTAAGTTTTTGCCTAAGTAATCAAAGCTTCTTTGCGCAAAATCCTAACAATCCTTTCGCTGTTCCTGATTTGGATAATCATGAATTCCACCACAATTGTGGATTCGACCATATCAAGAAAAAGCAAATGGAAGAAGATCCAGAATTTGCTGAATGGGTCAAAAATGCCAAAGAGAACTTAGCTCAAATGGTAGCAGAGCATCAAGCCAATAATGGTTTCGTACTGCCTCCAATTATTGATATTCCAGTGGTTGTTCACGTAATCCATCAAGGAGAAGCCGAAGGAGTTGGCCCAAACTTATCAGTTGGACAAATCGAAGCGCAGATTGCAGTACTGAACGAAGCATTTTCTGCTACCAATATCAATTACGCTCAAACGCCTGCTCAATGGCAAGGAGTTATTGGAAACCCAGAAATGAACTTCTGTCTCGCAGTAATTGATCCCAACGGAAATGCATCGAATGGTATTACACGCCACAACATGGACATCATTAGTCAAAACAATATCGAGAATGTCATTAAACCTGCCACTTATTGGGACTCAAATTTATACTATAACATCTGGACCTTAGGTATTCCCGGAACAACCGCAGGAGGTGGTACCACTGGTTATGCTTATTTGCCTTACAACGGAACGATAGGATCAGACTTTGATGGATCGGTAGTCGATTGGAGATGGTTTGGAGGACCGGGTTATGGCCAATCAGGTGATGGAACCTTGACGCACGAGACCGGTCACTACCTAGGTTTGTTTCATACCTTCAACGGTGATAGCTGCAATGATGATGATGGTTTGGGAGATACACCAAATATTGATAACGCTACTGCTAATTACCAACCTGGTTTAAACTGTAGTACGAATAATTTTCCAACCGGACCAAGTAGTTGTGGAAATGCGCACATGTACGTCAACTACATGGATTATGTCAACGATGATTTCTGTTCTACTTCTTTTAGTAATGACCAAATCACCGTGATGCGAGCCGTCATGAACGGTACCTCAGGAATCTTTGGAAGTAGACTGAATTTAGCTAACAACGCAACTGCAGTTTGTACTTTCTTTGATGATGATTGTGGAATTAACGCCATCAACGCGCCTGGTACCTTGCTATGTGATGCAGGAGATGTTACACCTGAAGTTGAACTCCAAAATTTTGGACAAAGTACCTTAACCACAGCGACCATCACTTACCAAATAAATGGAGGTGCTCCAGTTGATTTCACATGGTCAGGAAATCTGTTGACAGGTGAGTCAGAAACGGTTGGACTTGCACCATACACACCACCGGGAGGTACCTACACATTTACCACATATACTCAATTGCCAAACGGCAACACAGATGGACAGATGACAAACGATACTATGTCAACAACCTCTGCATCTATCAATCCACTGAGCTTACCATTGTTTGAAGACATGGAAGACCCCGCTTGGAATCCAACCGTAAATGGAGTGTTTACCTTCAATATTACAGGTGATGCTTTTGAATGGGAACGTACCACCGCAGCATCTGGATTCGGTAATGGAACGGCTTGTGCCATGTTTAATAACTATGCAAGCAGTGGAGGACAGAATCCTAATAATACAACAGATGCCTTGATTACACCAATCTATGATTTTTCTAACGTAACAGATGCCTCATTGACCTTTGATGTGGCATACGCTTATTACGATGCAACTTTCATAGACACACTTATTGTTTTGGTGTCAACCAATTGTGGCCAAAATTATATCACACAACTTTACGTAAAAGGTGGTGAAGAACTTTCTACAGCTCCTCCAACTACGGCTCCTTTTACACCTAATGCTAGCCAATGGAGAACAGAAACGGTTGACTTATCTGCCTACAATGGCTTTGATAATGTATCGATCACTTTCGTGAATTTCTCTGGTTATGGTAATCGTATGTTTATTGATAACATTAATATCAACACGGCCTGTGGTTTGACTAGTGTCCAAAATAGTAACGATGCTTCCTGTTTTGGAGCCTGTGATGGAATAGCTTCCGTCGGAGGTGCAGGAGGGTCAGGTAACTATACTTATCAATGGGATGCCAATGCCAATAATGCAACGACTCCAACAGTTGTTGATTTGTGTGCAGGTACTTATACGGTTACCATCTCAGATGGACCAGCTTGTACGACTGAAGTAGCCATTGAAATAATTGAGCCAGCTGAGCTTGGAAATATGCTCGACGTACAACCTGTTTACTGCCCAGATCAATGTGATGGTGTTGTTAATTATGTTGCAACAGGAGGGGTGATGCCTTATACTTATCTTTGGAGTAATGGTGCCACCACCGATACAATAACTGATCTTTGCCCAGGTCCTTACTCTGTTACCATTACCGATGGTAATGGTTGTACTTTTGAAAATAGTTTAGGAGTACCTGATTTGGCAACGATGCAACTTACGATAACTTCAACTCCTCTAAGTGCACCTGGTGCAAATGATGCAACAGCAACCGCAAACCCAACTGGAGGTGCTACACCATATTCCTATGCATGGAGCAATAGCGGTGCTACACAAACGATAACAGGATTAGCACCCGGATTTTACACGGTTACAGTAACAGAAGGAACATTCCCATTTTGTTCACTAATTGAAACAGTAGTTATTGATGAAATAGATTGTAATGGGTTTAGCACAACAGTAACGACAACAGATGAAACCGGAGTAGGTGCTAATGATGGAACAGCTACTGCAAATCCAACTGGAGGAGTTATGCCATATACCTACCTCTGGTCTAATGCTGAAACGACTCCAATGATTACAGGACTTCTACCAACGATTTACGCAGTTACGGTAACAGACGCAAATGGCTGTACTACTATTGCCAGTGGAATTGTAAATGCATTTGTTCCAGATTGTAGCAATTTTAGTTTTATAATAGAAAGTGCATTTAATGAAACTTGCTTTGGTGCTTGTGATGGAATGATTAACCTTGGAGTAACAGGAGGCACAATGCCATATAGCTATGATTGGAATGTAGATACTTATGATGGTATTGAAGATCCAATTAACCTATGCCCTGGTACTTATTCGGTAACTGTTTCAGACGCAAATGGTTGCTCAGATGACCAAACGATCGTAATTAATGAAAGTGCACCACCATTAGGTGGACAAACCGTTAGTGCTAATCCATTGTGTAATGGTGATTGTAATGGAACCATTGATTTATCTGTGGTAGGAGGAATACCACCTTATGGCTTTGTATGGAGTAATGGAGAGACAAGTGAAGACCTAACCGGTTTATGTGCAGGTGAATATTCGGTAACCATTGTAGATGCGAATGGTTGTGTGGGTTTCCAAATTGTAACACTGACAGAACCAAGTCCATTACAGGTAACCGTATCTTCTACGCCAGTTAGTGGTGCAGGTGTCAATGATGCAACAGCAACCGCTTCTCCTTCAGGAGGAATACCAGCCTATACTTATTTATGGAGCAATAGTGAAACGACTCCAACTATATCGAATCTAGCACCAGGTACCTATACCGTTACGGTGACTGATATGAATGGTTGTACCAATGAAGAAACGGTTGTGATCAATCCTTTTGATTGTGGCAACTTTAGTGTCTCTTTATTAGCGTTTGATTCTTTCTGTTTCGGACAATGTGATGGTGTTGTTGATCTAACAGTAACTGGAGGAACGATGCCTTACGACTACGACTGGAATTTTGATATTTATGATGGAATGGAAGATGTCGTAAACCTATGCGCAGGAAATTACCAAGTGACTGTTTCAGATGCTACAGGTTGTTCGGAAGTAATAACTATAGATATCTTTGAACCAGCTCCTTTGACGGTTATGATGAGTTCAACGCCCATGTCAGCACCTGGTGCCAATGATGCAACAGCTACAGCAAATCCAAGCGGAGGTATACCAGGGTATACGTATTTGTGGAGCCCAACAGGTGCCAACACGCCAACGATAACGAATCTAGGACCTGGAACATATACTGTGGTTGTTACAGATTCGAATGGTTGTACAAATTCAGAATCAATCACGATAAGTGATATAGATTGTTCCAACTTTAGTTTAGCCATTTCGACTTCAGATGTTTCATGCGATGGTAATGTCGATGGAACAGCTACTGTTATTCCAACAGGAGGAACAGAACCATATAATTATCTCTGGTCTACTGGTGATATGACAAGCCTTGTTACAGGACTGGAAGAAGGAACGATTTCAGTAACGGTAACAGATGCCAACGGTTGTCAACTTGACGCTGTTGATATGGTTGGTTCGCCTTTACCAATAGAAATATTTTTTGAAACAATAGATGCTTCTTGCAATGGATTAGATGATGGAGTAATTACTTGTGTCGCATTCGGAGGTACTTCTGCAGGATTTGAATACAACTGGTCAACAGGAGATAACACGGAATTCATTGATAACCTTGTGGCTGATTTATATTGTGTAACCGTAACAGATGTTGAATCTGGATGTACTTCAGAAAGTTGTACACAAATTTCTGAACCATCAGCTATCAATCCTGTGATTACTGTTGTCAATGAAAGTATGCCGGGAGCTAATGATGGTTCTGCAACTAGTACTCCAACAGGAGGAACTCCAGGTTATACCTTCCAATGGTGTAATGGAACTACCACTGCAACTGCAAGTGGATTAGCTGGTGGCGTATGCACAATGACTGTTACAGACGCCAATGGTTGTACGGCTGTAGAGGAAGTCTTTATAGGAACAGGTTCCGTTGATTGTAGTAGTTTCGGAATGGCTGTTTCATTTACAGAACCACTTTGTTTTGGAGATGCGAATGGAACGGCAACTGCAACGCCATCTGGTGGAACGATGCCATATAATTTCTTGTGGAGCAATGGAGAAATGACTGGTACTATAGTTGGTTTGCCAGCCGGACCTTATACTTGTACAGTAACTGATGCAAATGGATGTTCGCTAGCGCAAGCATTTGATTTGTTACAGCCAGAAGAATTAATTGTCAGTGTCAGCACAACAGATGAAACGGCACCGGGAGCAAATGATGGAACAGCAATTTCTTCAGTAGAAGGAGGAACACCTGGCTATACATTCAACTGGTGTAATGGAGCAAGTACTCCGGGAGCAACAGGTTTGCCAGCAGGCCCCTGTTCGGTAACCGTAACAGATGCAAATGGATGTACTCAAGAAATAAGTTTTGTAATTGGATCAGGCAATGTTGATTGTTCCAACTTTGGAGTAGCCATTTTCGCAGAAGATATTTTTTGCTTTGGTGAATTTGGAGGTGCCGCAACGGCAATTCCTACGGGAGGAATAGAGCCTTATACTTATTTGTGGAATACGGGAGATATGACTCCTGCTATATTTAACTTACCAGCAGATCTTTACAGCTGTGTGGTAACAGATGCGAATGGTTGTACCTTTGAAGAAAGCGTTATTATACAAGAACCAGCTCCTATTGAGACACCGGTGACATCAACAGATGAAACGGCACCAGGAGCAAATGACGGTACGGCTGAATGTTTCCCAGTAGGGGGAGTGCCACCATATACCTTTAATTGGTGTAACGGATCAATATTGTCTTCGACGACTGGTTTGCCCGCAGGAATTTGCTCAGTTACTGTAACAGATGCGAATGGTTGTACTGGAATTACAGACGTAAATATAGGAACGATGACAGGTGATTGTACCTCATTCTCTTTGGCATTAGCTGTGACGGATGTTGACTGTTTTGGAAATGCGACTGGGGTAGTTACGGCATTCCCGCAAGGTGGAAGTCCAAGTTATAATTATGCTTGGAGCAACGGAGGAACCAATCAATCGATTACCAGTCTTTTGGCTGGACCATATCAAGTAACCGTAACAGATGCCAATGATTGTGAATTAATTCTGGAAGGAATTGTTGCGCAACCACCAGCATTATTATCTGCCGCAAGTTCCACTCCCGAAACAACTGCTGGTGCGAATGATGGAACGGCTTCTGCTAATCCAAATGGTGGTACACCTCCTTACACTTTTGTTTGGGACAATGGAGGCACCACTGAAACGATTACGAGTTTAATGCCTGGTTCGTATTCTGTCATTGTAACAGATGCGAATGGTTGTATCACTGAATCTGGAACTTTTGTAGGAACAGGAAATGTGGATTGTACAACAGTTGAATTATTTGTTGAGACCGAAGGGGTAAGTTGTTTTGGTTTTGAAAATGGTTTTGCAGCAGCAATAGTAACAGGAGGAACTGCGCCTTATGGTTATCAATGGAGTAATGGTGCAACGACTGATGTTGTAACTAATTTACCAATAGGTCCATACTCCGTTACCATCTCAGATGTAAATGGTTGTCAGTTAGTAGAATCATTTGCAATTGCACAACCAACTGAATTGTTTGTTACAGCAACTTCTACCGATGAAACAACAGCAGGTTTGAATGACGGAACAGCCGCAGCAACTGCCACCGGAGGAACCTTGGGATACACTTATCTTTGGGATAATGGTGAGACGACACAAGCGATTGCAGATCTGGCACCAGGAGTATATTCTGTAACGGTAACAGATGCGAATGGTTGTACAGCGTCGATGATTACAATTGTTGCTGTAGGAAATGTTGATTGTGCCGGATTGGATATGAGTGTTTTTGCTGAGGGGACAACTTGCTTTGGAAGCAACGATGGTACTGCTACTGCTGATGTAAGCGGTGGAGTAGGGCCTTACACATATGCTTGGGATAATGGAGGTACTACGGCAACGATAGTTGGATTGACGCCGGGTTTATATAATGTAACGATCGTAGATGCAGTCGGTTGTGAATTGGGCGGAGCTACGGTAGTCAATGAGGCCGTTGCGATTAGTACAACAATAATTGGTACAGATGGAGCTTGTGGAGGAACGGCTTCTGCTCAGGTTTTTGCCGATGGAGGTACCTTACCTTTTACTTATCTGTGGAGTACAGGTGATACTGGAAATTTTGTTGGAAACTTATCTGGTGGAACCTACACTGTAACGCTAACTGATGCAATGGGATGTACAGTTGTTGACGAAGTTCAAGTCCAAATAAACTCAGGAGGGATAGCAGTTGACTTTGAATTAGATGCTATTTCCTGTGCTGGAGATATGAATGGAGGGATTGATTTGGATATGATCGCAGGAGCACCACCTTATACTTATGAATGGTCAAATGGCGCCGAAACTCAAGATTTGATTGGCATTGGAGCAGGAACTTATTCTGTTCTGATTACGGACGCATTAGGTTGTAATTTTATCACAAGCATTACCTTATCAGCACCAGAAGAACTTTCGGTAGACATCCAAACGACACCAGCGGATATGGGGTCGAATGGAACAGCAGCAGCTTTTGCTTCAGGAGGAACGCCTCCATATACTTATGATTGGAGTGAAGGAGATCAAACGGTGATGATTGATGGATTGGGTGTTGGACCTGTTTCCGTTGTTATTACAGATGCGAATGGTTGTACTGCCATGCAGACAACCACGATTGGAGTTACTGCTGTTGATGATATAGAATCTTTGACCTACTTTAATTTGTACCCGAATCCTTCTGATGGATATTTCCAAGTGGTTGCTGAATTTGATGCTAGAGAAGATTTGGAAGTTGAAGTTTATAGTGTAGTTGGTCAACTGATTTTTGCACAGCGAGTATCCGGAACTGAGGTTCGCTTGGAAATAGATATTAGAGACATGGCTAAGGGAACTTATATCTTGCGCATGCGTGGAGCGAATGGTAGTTTGATTCGCAAGGTGGTTGTTCGATAGGGTTATAATCAAAATGTCAGTTTCAATCTCAGTGGCAATGATGCTTAGTATTTAGCGTCATTGCCACTGTTTTTTTATAGTTAAATCTTACCCAACGGAATATCTCAAACAAAGTCCGACTAGTGATTCCAATCTTAAACAACTTCAATTACACCATTGGTACATTTCTGACAAAGGCCGATTCAAAAGAGATGGTTGAATTGGTACCTTCTACCCCTTTTATCGGATGAATTTTTTCATAAATAATATCTCTTAGGTGGC
>CALGLS010000592.1 GCA_937959375.1 uncultured Saprospiraceae bacterium | reverse complement strand
GCTTTAAATTTAGAAAGTGCTGGGAAGCTATTAGGTATTGGAGACTGTTCCATATACTCATCCTCTTTAAAAAGATACAACTTTCCGTCAAGAGCGAAGGCTGCTGAATAATTTTGATTTCTGCTGATCACTGCTTTTCCCTCAGTACTGACATAAGCTGCTTCGAGTGAAAGCAGCGGTGTCTTTACTACGGTTTTATTTTCTAAATCAACATCGAGATTAAAATTGTTATGTGAATGAATTTTCAAAATCCCCCCATCAACAACAGCCCCACTGATTTCATGCTCTGCCTCCTCCTCAGAGATCATAGTAATTAGGCTTGGCGCCACAAAACCAAGATCGATCAAGAAGCTTTTTATATTTGCTTTTTTAGGATAGCCTACTGCTACAAGATCAAGGTTTCCTTTTTCGTACTTAATGTATTCAAGTTCGTTAAATAAGTAGGTATCTCCGTTCACAACACAGGCTCCAGTCACTACTGGCTCGTCGGAGTTTAGGTCAGGATTTGTAAATGAATTAGATTGACGACCTAGGTTTTCAGAGATTGACTTTTCAGTCTCTGTCTCTGTCTCTGTCTCTGTCTCAGATAAAAAATATCGATCATTCTCAGTATTAAAAAATACATTGTTGCCATCGGCATCTGAGAAAGCAGCATCAATTTGTTCCCAGTCAGGAAATCCGAGTTCGGGGCTAGCATCTTTTACGTCTTTTAATGTTTCTGACAAGTTAGGAATCGTAGGCTTACATAAGAAGCTACCACCTTTATGATCAAAACTATACCAAGGCGCATCTAAAGAATTTTCAAACGTGTTGAGCGCTACGACTTTATTAGGTAAGATCGTTTCGTGAAACAAGCTCCTAAAAATACCTTCGCCTGCAGCCGAAGTACTGAAACTTCTATTGGAAGTCGTTACATATAATTCAGGTGTAAGGTGATATGTTTTTTTCTTAGTAGTACCATTTGCTAAAAGATACGAGCAAAAGATACTGATGTTTTTGTGGCGTTCGTCACCAAGTTGTACTGAACTTTCGACAAACAATTCAGATAGAACAATCATCTGATCTTCTCTTATTTCCTGCCCTGATGTAATATCCAATGTTTGAGCAGGTACCCATTCTTTATTTAAGTTGTAATAGGAAAAGTAAACCCGCAATACGTCAATCGTGTTTTGCTCAGAAGACACACCGGTTGCTCCATCCTCTTTATCTTCGGTTCTAATCTCTCCTGTTTCAGGAGCTTCTTCTTTTAGTTCTTTTTCAATTTTTGACCAAAAGACCCACAGCCTACCAAATGCAAATACAGGGTAAACTTTATCTGCATCTATGGCAACACCTACTTCCAACCATGGTTCCCATTTGGCTGAGTTGGTAGAGCCCGTGTAGAAAGTAGCATGTCGATAAAAGTATTTGCGTGGCTCTGATTTGGTACGTCCAAAAAGAATCAGGTTGTTATCCACATCTTGAATCGGATCATCATAGACATAACCACCTGCTATTGTTAATCTAGAAACTTCGGTATAGTGATCGACATATTTTTTAAATGCTTTTTGAGCAGAAAATTCGGATATTTCACCTTGCAACAAATCTTGCTCTAAGGTTTCGAAAGCCGGTGTTTTGGTATCCCTTAACTCTGGTCGAATATAGTTTTCAGGATAGAGGAATACTTTTCGGTTGGCTTCCCAAACTCGATAGTTTCTCATCCATTGCCAGCGACTTTTTAGTAGCTGCTTTTTCGTATCTTCTTCTCCATTAACCAATGGCTTTTCGACATTGACAATGTAACGGTGGAAATATAATTGGATCGCAGAAATAGCTTCTTTTATTTTGGAAGTTTTGGATTCGGCCCCCATTTCTACATCAATCAACATTTTTTCGTAAAGGTCACGAGGCGTATCTACTTCTTGATCATTAAAAACCACGAGAGGTAATAGTGCATTTCGCTTGACGAGGTTCATCTCATCGTGCATCTGATTTTTCAGTGTATTCCAATCTTTGGTACCTACGGTCCAACTGAGGAAGAGGTATAAGCTATTGGCTGCGATGTCAAGTTGTGGTCCAAGTTGTGGTGAATCTGAAAATAAATGGGTCCACACCAAATCATGAAGGGCAGATGGCGAAGCAGCCATTTTTTCCGACACTTCAAATATTTGATACATCTTGAGTAGCAACTCAATATTAAAATTAACTTCAAAATCATTTTGCTTTTGCAAAAAGGCATTGTGCTGTTTCAAATATTTTACTTCTTCAATATCCCATTCGAAGATGTCAGCTAGCGCCTGATAAGGATCTTTGGAATACGCTTTTTCGAGATCGAAGATATCATTGACTTCGAAGTCATCACTTCTGTAATTGTCCTGCAGGTGTTTGTACTCCACCATGTCTTTGACATCTCCTAGCAAAAAGTCATTGGATGAATTCCACTTACGTGCAAAAGGCTGAGGATAGGTTTGATCAACCCAGGTGTAATCATTTTTGGAATAACGCACATAGTTATCGCCTTTGACTAAGTAACGTCGACCTTCAAAAACAAAGGCTCCATCGATTTTTTCTTCAAAATCAATTGGTAAGTCACCCCAATTATCGCGAATGGATTTAGGAAAACCTTCTTCCATTATCTCATCCATAATATTGCCATAACAAGTATAATGACTATCCATGAAGAAATAAGCTTTACCATCAGCACCAACAAAGGCGCCATTGATTCGACCCGATGCATTACTAAATGGATTAACACTTGCACGCAACAAACTACTGACCTGTTCTTTAGCTTTTCTCTCGTCTGAACTATACATATTCGTTCCTCTCAAAAGGTAAGCATGCCCATCTTCATTTTGGAAAGCAGCATCTAGTTCGAAGAGTTGCTCATCTGCATTAGATGTTAGCTCATCTCTTACCAGGTTGACTTCATTAATCGTTTTGGGGTAACCCTCATCTACAAACTGATAATCAGAGTCGGAATAACGAACATATTGATCGCCTGAGAAAAGATAGGTTCGCTCTAGTTTGTCTACTAAAGCCGCGTCAATTTTATTTAGGCTAGCGATGTTGTTTTTCAATTTACCCAAACGTGTTAGGTTAAACTGTCCCCTTGTATTTTGTGAAACTACATGCAATGTTTGGTTTTCAAACATGTAAATTTGACGTTCGTTGGCTAGTACTGCGCTGAAACTCAAATTACTTTCCTGCATGGTTTTCAAACGCTTCTCAAAAGAGACGGGCAAGGCTGCAAACTCCGTTTCCTTTCGAAGGTTGCCAAGCATTGATTTTGGATAACCAGCATCTACCTGACGATAATCATCAGAGGAGTAACGCACATATTGGTCTTCGCAAAATAGGTAGGTGATTTTGTTGTCAAACACGACAGCTGCATCCACTTTATTTTGAGTTACTATTTTGTTATCCTGAAGTCCCCAGCGGGAATGAATCGCTTGCGTAGATATTCCGTTGGTATCTTTTCGGAGTACTCCATTTTCATAAGCTGCAAAGGATTCTGAAGTAAAGAAATAGGTCACCCCATCAGGTCCCATAAATACGGACTTGACGAAAAGATCATCGCTGTCTTCAAACGGAAGCTCACGCCAAATCTGAGATATCGGTCGAGGATAAGTCCAAATACTTTCTTCTTTGTTGAATTGAATAAATTCTTTATCACCAAAAAGAAATAGATTTTCGTCATCACAAAAAGCGGCATTTACTTTATCAAAGCCTTGCTCTAAATAAATGGTTGGGAAACCCCAATAACGAATATCACCGCGTTTCATTTTCGGTGTTTCATTTGTGTAATCATCTGTTTCATAACAGGCAATTCTAGAAACGCCTCTTGCATCGGGTGCTTCAAATAAGTAAGTATAATTATCGTAAGTGTAAGCTAGATAAACGTTCTCTAGTCCAGCCCAATAATCTTTGACAGCCATTGGGTCTTGATCTATAAATTGTGGAATTGACTTACTGCCTCTGTCCGTATCATTGTATGAAACAAATTGATCGCCACGGAAAAGATATGTTTTTCCATCTAGTCCTAGGAAAGCGGTGTCCACCTGATTGTCTAGCAGAATCTTATTGTTCGTTACACCCCATGCTTCGCCAATTGGATATGTTTTATCTAAGAAGCTATCATAGCATTCGCCGTTTTTGAATAGGTAAGTATTCTCATCGGTTCCACTTAGCACGGCAGTTAATCCGTCTTTAAAATCATCCCCTTCAACTTCACGAATTGCTTTAGGAGTAGCAGCAGTTTGTTTGCTAACTTCATCCTCTAGATTGTTCACTTTTTTCCAACCATCAGCCAATTCCATGTAGATGGATCCTTCTTCTTCAAAAGCAGTATTTATTGCTAAACTTGCTCCTTTGTGATATTGCTTGTAGACTTCATCAGAGATGACGGTACATTGTTCATCTTTGAAAAGATAAATATTTCGTCGATCTGCAAAACCTGCATCAAGTCCATTTTTTAATGCTGTTTCTAATTCACCAAAGCGAGGTTCGTCTTTCAAATATTCTTCAGTCGTTTTTGGATATCCTTCATCCACAGCATTATAATGGTTGCTGCTATAGCGGAAAAACTGATCTCCAGAGAAGAGGTAAGTCACCCGATGTTTACTCATTACCTCAGGACTTTCCTCCACTAGTTCCATCACTAAAGCTGCGTCGATTTTTCTATTTTTCTCAATGTTGTTTTTGACATTGCCCCAATGTTCTTTTATCTCTTTGGGGAATTGATCATCGACCTTATTGAATTGCTTGTCGGAATAGCGAATGAACTTCCCGACTTGATTAGAGAAGAGATAGGTCTTGCCATCCTTGCCGGAAAAACCGCTGTCGATTCCTTCTGTGAAGCTAGATGGTAGTCCGCCCCATGCCTCGGCAATCCCTTGTGGCTCGCTCCACCAACGGTGCGCAGTTTCGTACTTTACAAACTGACTCGCTTTGAATAAAAAAGTTTCCTGATTATGGTCGACAAAAACAGCATCGGGTTTGTCAAAACCAAATTCAACTAAGGTCTCTGGTAAGTTCCACCAATTGTCGTCTGGTGTTTTGGGATAACCTTCATCAACCAGCGTATAGTCGTTGGTAGAATAACGGATGTATATTCCATTCCCTCCTTCGTCATCAAATTCGCCTTCGCTTTCTCCTTCAAATGCATTCTGACTGAATAAATAGGTTTTACCATTGAGTACAAATGCGGCGTCTACAGAAGTCAATCCACCCCAGTTTTCTGCAATTGATTTGGGATAACCTTCATCTGCAAAATCATAATGATCACCAGAATAACGATAAAATTGATCGCCACTGAAGAGATAAACGCGACCATCTAAACCTGTGAATGCAGCATCTACCGTCTCGCGATTTTTAATATTGTTTTTGATCCTTCCGAATGTTGGTCTTGGTCCAGATCCATTTGTAGGAGTTGTGTTTGGTGTTTCAGATAAAGGCTGCACCAAAAAGTATTCATCTATTTTGGAAATAGTTGGCAGGTCTGTTTCATCAGTAGTTGGTCTAGCAATAGTATATCGAACGCCTTGGTTTCCCTTGATGGCATGTAGTAAGTTATCCTGTCCTACAAAAACAGCGTCTACTCCCCTATTGAAATCTTCTGGTAAATCCGGTAGTAAAGAAAAAATGGAGCGAAGTGTTCCTGAGTTTGCGTTGGCATCTGGATGTTCCATTTGGTCAGACCATCTCAGATATTGGTCACCAGAAAAAATGTAGACTTCACCATTAAAAGAAAAGGCAGCGTCGATTTTTTGGAGCTCATCAAAGTTAGATTTTATTTTGCCCCATACCGAATTGATCTCTCGGGATTTTGAAAAATTATTGGAATCAAAAAAGTGATTTCCTTTAAAAAAGAAGGTTTGATTCTGCGGACTTTGGAAGGCAGCGTCAAAGACTTCTTTGCATTCTTCAGGTAAGGTAAAGTTGTGTTCCATCACCCAGTTGTCTTTCGTCTTGCGCGGATAGCCTTCATCTGGCCGATCCAATGAGCCTGAGAAACGGAAGTATTGATCACCGGAGAAAAGGAAGAGTTTGCCATCTCTATTTCTAAAAGAAGCATCGATTGTTTTTACATCTACAAAGTTGCTATCAATTTCGCCTAGTGTTTTTTCTTTTTCGGTCCATTCGTCGGCACCTATTTCTTTATAGAAAAAACGTCTTCCTGAAATCATCCATGCATTTCCTTTTTCATCGTTGAAGGCGGCATCAAATTTAATGATGTCTTCAAAAAATGGAGATAGGGCGTTGATGGATTGCCGCTCCTTGTAAAGTACGTAGGAAGATGCGTCATACAAAGCGTAATGACCTGGAGTTCCGAGTCCCTCTCCTACTGGAGGTTCACCAAATTGGAACATTAGTAAACATTCGCGGATGTCTTCTTCATTTGATTCATCTGAAAAGTCGACATCCATTTTCATCAATGCATCAAATCGATTTGTACCTGTTGGTAGTTGTAAGGTTTCAGGAAACTTACCAACCAAATTTTGATCTCTAAAAATTACGTCTGTTTCATTGGCCGTTAAGTTGAGCTTTGCAGCTAAAACGGCAAACTGCTTGATCCGATCCCAAGCGGTATTGAGTTGTTTGCTTTGCGGTTCTTCTACGATTTGATTGTTTTCATTTACAGCATTTAGGATGGGCGACATAATGGTTTCCACCAATGCTTCTTTTTCATTAAAGATATGGCCACAAATCACCTTTACTTGATCGGCAGGTATTTCAAATCCTTCTTGAAAAACATCAAAGATTAATTTTTCTTGAGCGCTAGCCAGCTGAATGATTTTTTGTGTGATTTCGGTAACGGTCGCATTAACAGCCTTGGCTTGATTGTGCAAAATAAAGAAGATGTCTTTATTGAAATCTTCAAAACCTGGCACATTGAAATCCAGTGCATTATTTACGTTGAGAAAGTGTGCTACTTTATCGGGCTTCATGGTACCGTTTGGACGTAGGCATCCTGCCTCCCATAGCAATTGCAGGACATCTAGTATTTCATCTTCATCAAAATCAAGGTCGAATAGATCGTGTACATTCACTCTAAACTTCTCCGCAACTTCGATCATATTTTTGATGGCTTTAAACACAATTCCTGTTGTATGGCTATCAAAGTACTGACCTAAGGATAATTTTTGGACGTTCGCTTCGTCGCTAAAAAACTGGATACTTTCTTCTGTAAAGAAATCTGTTTGTAGATAATTCTGTTGGATTTCATGGAAGATTCGTTCGGCTACTATTTCGTCGGCTACATCAAAGAGCATGTCTTTGGTAAGTGTGAAAAATCCAGTTTTAAAATCTTTGATAACCTGTTTTAGTTGCTCTAAGATATTATGTCGATGTGGGTAATAAACAAGGGCTAGTTTAAAATCTTCTATTTTGCAATCCAGTAAAGCGGACTTGTCGATGAAGACATTTTCCTCATCGATGTATTCGTTAAACCGAAGGTTTTCCATTAAGTCTTCTAACTCAATTTCTTTTAATGCAAGATCTGAGAACACCGCTGGGTCCAGTTTGCAAACTTCCGTATTGAAGCGATTTATATTTTTCTGAATCAGTTCATATACCTGCTCAGAGTGATGATCAATTTTTGCATTGGGCTCGAATTTTTGGATGTTTTCTTTTTTAACAAAAAACTCTGGTTGCAAAACGACTCCTTCAACATCTATGTAGCCATTAAAAATCAGGTTATCGTATAGTTCAGTTTTTCGAGATGGATTTAATTTTAAGACATTAAAGTGCGACATGAATACGGCGACTTCATCGACTGGCTGACTGGTTCCGTTTCCATTGGATGTACCATTTCCATTTGTAACTTCAGCCTTAGACAAGTTGTGTATTAACTCAAAAACAGCCGAACTTTCATCGTTACTACTATCGTTGATTTTAAATGCTTCAGCTTTATCTGGGAAGGCATCTTCGATGAGTGTTCCGTCAGCTTTGATGAAACCTTTTATGACGAGATTGTTGTAAATCTTGTCTTGCATTTTTTCTGAAACACCAAGTCCTAAGAAATCTTTTTGGCGAATGGTTCTCAATTGATTGAGTCCTTCGTGTGCAGCTAGTTC
>CALGLS010000591.1 GCA_937959375.1 uncultured Saprospiraceae bacterium | reverse complement strand
GAATTAGAATTAGAATTAGAATGCCCTCTGACGTGTTTGCCTCGCTTGCCCTTGGTACCTGAAGGGAAAATCTGCCCGCTACTTTAAGAGTGACTGCTTATGCTGCGCTTTGGGAATGGGAATGGGAATGGGAAATAGAATGCCCGTCTGACGCGGGCTCCGCGAAAGACGAGCATTCTAATTCTAACTTTGATTCTAATTCTAATTCTTAAGTTTTCGTACAAACATCTCAGCGGTAGCGGGGCCAACTGGATTGATTTCGTAGAGGCCTTCGCCTTTTACTTTTTTCTTTAGTTCTTTTTCTTTCATGCCAAGTAACAAATCCATATACTGTTGATTATTGGAAACTGTGCTTAGAATTCCTTCGCGGTAGCTTAGGTAGTAGAAATTTCCGGAAGGTGTGGCAATGTACATGGTCATCCCTTGGGTTCCATCGGGAGCGATTTTGAATTCTACGTAGCTTTCTATCATGCTATTAAACATGGTTCCGTTGATACTTGCTAAGCCTAACTTATTTCCTTTTGAGACGAAGGAATGAAAGTCACTACTCCACTCCATTGGCAGTTTACTGAATAAGAAGTTGTAGGTGTTTTTCTTTGCAGGGAAAACTAGATCGTTTGCTGATTTTAATTCTGCAACCATTGCATGCAATGCTTTTGAGTCAGTAACTAATTCAGCAAGTGCTTTTTCATAAAAGAGATAAGGTTTGTGGCTCACTCTACTCATCTCATAAATGTCAGATTGAAAATCAGTGAGGATGATTTGCATTAACTTTTCTGGTAGATACATATTTAGTCCAGCCATAAAATTAAATTCATCATGCTCGTTATTGTCGATGCTAGTCTTCATACTACCAACGATAGTTGCGTTTGCTAGTTTTTTACTTGGCGCAAAAGAGAATTTTCCTTCGGCAATCACTTCACCTTGTTCTGAGATAGATAACAAATCACCTTGTTTAACCCCTGAAGCAATTTTTAGTGAGTCACCAAAAAGCAATTGATTATCTGATTTCCGTTCGCTTAGATATCCTTGAACGATGAAGAGTGGAATATCCTTTGAAGAACGCAATCCTTTCATAATATTTGGATATACTTTTCTTGTCATTCGATCAATAAACAAACCGGTGTATACGTCAGCACCACGCGTATTTTTAGGAACATCGAATTTCAACATTAAGTTGTTTCGATCACCTTCACATTCAATTGAAAACCAATCTGCGTCTTTCAAAATAGGTGCATCTAATTTTGAAAAGCCTTTAAAACTTAAACTTTCCTGTGCAGCTTTAAGTGAGATTTCTCCTTTAAAACGCAGTTTAGGATCCATGTAGAAGTTATCGCTTTCGTTAACGGAAGTTGCTGCAGTTGTTTCGGTAATTTTCTTTTTCTTTCCTTTTTTTACGAAAGTACCTTCAATATCTGTAAACTTAATTTCTTGTTTACGACCTTCAATATCGTACTGATAAAAGCCACTTGCTTTGTAGTGATATCGATTGTCAATCTGGATGGTAGATTTATTAAAAACGTGGTATTTATTTTTTGCGTTTGCTTCAATTTTTGCGTTTTTCAATGTTGGAATTTCTCCACCAGGAAGCACTTTTACATCACCATTCTCAGGATAGAGAATTGCGTCAGCAACTTTAATAAAAGGTACACCACCCACTTCTAATTCATTGTTTTTCAAATTAAAAACGGCTGTTTTTCCTTCAAAATTAAGCGAATCACGATCTTTACCCATTGCTAAAAAACTCCCGAATTCTTTATCACCTGACAGGAAAGTCACGGACTCTCCATTCAAGTCCCAATTGAATTCGTTCATTGAAGTTTGGTACTTATTGTAAGGAAGCATGGTGGTAATTGAATCTACGTTTGCTTTTACGTGGCCCGTATTTTTCTCAAAATCAAAACTAGAAGAGACATTTGTGGTATGTAATGCTAGGTCAGAAACTCCGGCTACTTTGATCGCCAAGTTTGTAGAATCCGAACTAACGCTAGATGAACCAATGTCAAATAAATCTGCTTTCATGGTTCCTTGTGCCCAATCAAAAACACCACGTCCTTTTAGTCCATCAGGTGTTAGAATTAATTCTTTGTGCAAGGTATGTTCTCCATTGTCATATAATTTAAACGATTCTTCTTTGGCAGTAATGAACATACTATCTTGATATGGATTCCAATCAATTGCAACGTCCACACCAGAGATCAAAGGAATATCGCCCGATGCATCTTTAGCTAATTCAAAGCTTTCAGCTGAGGTCAACATTTGTTCTGGTTTGAAAACAATATCTTTTGAATCAATGGTTGCCCATAAATATTTGATGGTACCATCACCTCGGAGGCCGCTATTACTTAAGTTTAACTTTCCAGTAAAATGACCTTTGTTATACGCCGGATAACCTTCCGCTGGTAAGTCATGCGTAAAACCAAGAGAGTGATCTTCTTCTTGCAATAGCAAGGTTTCCTTGAAATCAGGGAAGATATCAGCTGAGACCAACTTGCCTTTAAATTTAAAATTTTCACGTTGAAATTCATCAAGACTATTTAATGTAAATGGAAACAATTCATAGTAAAAAGAATCTCGACTGTAACAAGCACCTAAGGTTTCTTCTAGATCATAGTATACGTATGAATTCTTAGTAGATTTGAAGGAAGGAAATGTTTTTATATCTTCTCTTCCTGACTTATTTTGAGGGGCGTCAATCAAAAGTACTCCAGCGGCATGTTCAATTCTTGAACCAATGGAGTAAGCTTCAGGAACTCCAGAAGCATCTTTTTCGCCAGTTGGTAAGTAGAGATCAAAGAAACGGATAGAGTCGGCGTTTATCTGAAATTTATTATAGTTAAAATCAAAACCTTTTCCTTCTAACACACCAAGTCCAGCGAATAATCGTCCATCAAAATTCATTGCTCGGTTAGCCCCCATTACTACCTCTCCTTCTGTGGGACGAGCTGCTACTTTTTGTAAATCTGAAAATTCTAATATTTGGACATCAGAAGCGATAATTTGTTTTTCATTTAATAAAAGTCGAGCATTTGTTTTGTCTGATTCGGAACGGACTTTTAATATATCGTAATCCTTTTTATCCATACTTGCGTCGCAGTAATGAAATACTTTTTCGAGTACATCGATACGTTTGGTTTCTTTATCGTACGTGATGTACCCTTTGGCAACGAGGTCGTAAATTAGACTTTGAATAGAACTAAGGTCAAAATTAGCGTTCAATGTTTGAGCGTATTTTTCAGCAGAAACGTTGGTTGATTTTTCACGATCAGATACATTTTTTAAAATAGCTAAGGGATGAACTGAGGAAACGTTTTGCAACTTACGATAATCTTGACTATCAAAAAAGGCAGTAGATTCAAAGGTTACTTTCTTATTTGTGTTTCCAATTTTTACTTTCTTTTCGTTGATCACAATTTCGGCAGTAGCCATATCCCAATCCAAACGCTCTGTATCCATATTCATCTGAGTAAATGAATTGTAGAACGGGTTTCGGTTACTTCCTCGCTGGCCTCTTTGTAATGAAAGCTTTTTGGATGGAAGTAATAATTTAAACTTTACAGAAGGATGGCAGATTGAGTCGTTCCCCATATAGATAGTGGTAGCAACTTCTTCCCCACTTATTCTAACATTTTCTTCAATTACAAATTGATTTGCATAAGCATCAAGATGAAATTTCTTATCGTCAGAGTAGATTCGCATAAAAGCTTTTTGTTCTGATCTTCCGGAGCCATAAAGTTTCGTTCCTTTCAATCGAACACCTCCACGATAGATGATGTCTTGACCCAGATTTTTAATCTCATGATTGGCAGTATTCGATTCAAAAATCGGATACGTATTTCCTTTTTTTGAACTACCAGAAAGCACTTTATCTTCGAGAGAACCTTCTACTGTTTTTCCTTCGAAGTACTTTGGATAGTGTAAAACGGCTTGCTTTACTTTGTACAATCCTTTATCTAGTTTTATTTCATACTCCTTGAATTCACAGTAGACTTCGGACATATTTTCTTTATTCCAATTCACTTTTCCTCCCGTACCTTTCCAACTTTTTTCGACAGGAAAAAAACAACCTTTCGTATCTTTTATTAAAAGAGACTCTTTCTTTTTCTCACAAATAAGATTTGTTTGTTCAAAAACTAAACAAGGTTTATCTTCTTTCAATTCGAACAATGTATTAGTCGAAGCTGCTTTCCAAACTAGGCCAGATCGTGTTTGATTTAGCACGCCTTTTTCAAAATAGTTTAGTGAAAAAGTAAGCATTGATTTATAAGGCTTTAGTTTTTTAGACTTACCACTAGAAAGCATTCCTTGGAGGACATGATGCCAGTTGTCAAAAAGATGTGTATTTCTTGCATTACTTTTTAGTTCGTTCAAACCCTTGAGGTAATCACAAAAATAGGGACAAGCTTTTAGCTTAAGCTCCAACATAGAATTACTTAGATTAACGACCTGAAGTAATTCCGCATCAGAGTAAACGCCTTTCTCTACATGCTTTTCAAAAGCAGCATAGGCAGCTAGAGCATCTTTTTGATTAGCAGATTGAATGAAGGTTTTTAGTTCCTTCATAAAGTCTTCACTATTGGTAGGAAATCGACTAGGTGGGTCTACGCTGAATGCGAAATTAAATGCATAGCATAGCAGGAAGAGGCTAAGAAAAATCTGCTTTTTCATAGTGGATGTTTTTGTTCATAATTAGGTAGACTTGATTCCAAAATGTTTTGTAAAAAAGTCTATATCCGATCAACAAAATGCTGGAGGGAAATCGCATTTCATCGTTTGTCTCAGAATGTGTGGGAGGGATTAAAAACAATTCCGTTAAGTAGAATATGTTTTTTGGTGGAGGTAGATCATTTGTTTTGAAAACAAAAAGTCCTTTATCCTAAGGCCAAAACAATCTGCTCATAGTGTATTAGATAAATTGTTCGAACCCGGATAAAGGATGGAGGAAAAAATGGGGAGGGGAAAGGGGATATGGTGAGCCATAGCTGCAATTGATAAATCAGCCATGACACAAGTATCATTTTGTAGTTAAGTGGTGTGGTGATAAACACTCATCTGCTTTCGGCGGATGAAGTTTTTGGGAAGATCCAACAATAAGGGGAATTGAATTGGAAACAACGTTTTAGTTTTACGCTGTATTGATACTACAAATCTAAAACATTTAGGAATCTATTCCTATGCCCTAAAAATGGTAGTTATTGTATGAACAATTTGAATGGTGAGAAAGGTAGATATCAGAGTGACTTTTGTAAAAAAGTAAGAGACATCTGTTTTTATTTTTATACCGGATGGTATTTACTGACTTGTTATAAGGTAAGTTAAAATGAGATAAATCGCTGATTTAAAGATGAAATCGAATATTATTTTTTAGCCATATAATGATTAACAAAAGAAAAGAAGTGTTTTACTTTTGATCTGACAGCATCAGAATACTTCTGACCTCTACCCTATTTTATCAAGAAGCAGCTCTAGAGCTTGTTCGAAATGCAAGTTATCAATATGTCCACGGGAATACTAAAAGCAAGCGACTTGAGTCATGTTGTTTACAAAAAAAGACCTCAGCTAAGCTGAAGTCTTTTCCTTTTTTTTTGTAGTTGTTTTAAAAGAATGGACTAAACAATTACTTTTAAATAAGCGCTTGGATAAAATAGTACGTTCTAATTCCTAGCTGACTTAGCACGTGTTACAAACATCTCAGCAGAACCAGGATTCACTACTTGAATTTCGTACGTTTCACCATCATCCATTTTGATTGACAGTTCCTTTTTCTTTAATCCTGCAATGGCATCCATAAATTTAGTATTGCTAGAAACAACGCTAAGGATTCCTTGTTTGAAACCAAAGAAATAGTAGTGCTCACTTGGCGAGTTGATGTAAATATAAACACGGTCGTCTTCATTAGAAGGCATTTTAAATTCAACGTAGCATTTCAGCATACGGTTGATCACTTCTCCGTTTACACTTGCGAGACCAACTTCATTCTTTGAAGAAACGAACGATTGATAATCCGCATTCCAAACCATTGGTAGGTCACTAAATAAGAAAGTATACCCATCATGTTTTTTCGGTAAATCTAAACCAGAGTTGATCATCCCATTTCTGGTATTTTTGTAATCCTTTCCTTGAGGAACAAATTCAGCCAAAGCTTTTTCAAAAAACTTGGTTCCTTTTACATAGTCAATAGGTCTTGCATCGAAAGTAGATGACTTAAGATCATTTTCTAGAATCTTCATTACCTTGTCGGGGAAAATCAATTTAACACCAGCCATTACCCTGTATTTCAAATCATTGTTTCCATCACCAAAAACACCAGTAGCCTCTCCTGCTGCATCGATCGAAATATAATCAAGTCCAGATCCTATATTTAGTTTACCTTCTGTTTTATACTCTCCGTCGCCATTGTCAAAATACATTTTGTTTCCGTTAGGAACATCCGAAGCAATTTTCAAAGAATCACCAAATATAAATTCATCTTTTGCCTTATTGTATTTAAACATTCCAGTCCCCTCTCCTTTTGCTTCCATTAGGATACGATCTTTTCTGTAAAGCAAAGGCATCATAACTCTTGGATACGCTTTTCCATTTTCTTTACTTAAGTAAATTCCAGTACGCAACGGATCTCCTTTTGAGTTTTTAGGTACATCGTATTCAATCGCCAAGTCATTTTTATCTCCTTCAAACTTTACAGAAAACCATTCAGCTCCTGGCAAGCGCTCTGAGTCTAATTTTGCAAAACCATCAAAGTCTAGATTTTTTGAATCGGCACTTAGTTTGATTTTACCTTTGTAAGCTGTTTTGTGATCAATGTAGAAATTAGCAGACTCTGCCACTTCTCCTTGCGCACGAGTAACTGATTTCTTCTCACTTCTCTTTCCTTTACCAATTCTTGTACCTACGATATTCGCAAACTCTATTTCTTGAACTCGATCTCCAATATTGTATTCATAAAAACCAGACGCTCGATATTCTTTCTTACCCAGTATGTCAACCGTTGCTCTGTTGATGACGTGATACTTTGTAATCGTATCTGCGACAATTTTTGCATTGTTAAGCGTCGTCATTTTACCTCCGGGATTGATTTCTATTTTTCCATCATCGAGATAAACATAGGCATCACTGGTTTGTACATAAGGTACCCCACCAATGAGGAGTTCGTTTGATTTCAAATCATAAAACGCGGTACTACCTGTAAAATTCAAGGAATCCTGATCTGGATGAATGGAAGTAAATACACCATCCGTCCCACTTTCATTTTTAAAGGTTACGGTCTCTTCTGCCATATCCCAAACAAAATCTACCAAACTAGTTTGATATTGATTATAAGGCATGGCTGTTATATTCTCAACAACATTTGATTTAACAAATCCAATATTTTTATCAAAATCAAGATTGGCATTAATCCCTCTGGTATCAAAAGCTAGGTCATCAGAACCAATCGCTTTGATTTTCAAATCAGCTGTATCAGAAGTTACTGAGAACGGACCGAAGGTCATTAGCTGCGAAGTCAAACTTGCTTTATCCCAATCGAACAAACCACGACCTTTCAAACCACCTGGTGTAAGAATCATAAGGCCGGTCAAGGTATGCACACCTTTATTAAACAACTCAAAGGGACGTTCTTTCGAGCGGACATACATCGAATCTTGATAAGGCCTCCAGTCAATCGACACGTCATAACCACGTGTATACGGTACTTTCAAATCTGAGGTCCGATCCTCTTCAAGGGCGAATACTTCGGCAGATGCAGTCATTTGCTTTGGCATCAAAGTAATGTCTTCTGAGTTGATAGAAGCACTTAGGTATTTGATGTTTCCTTTTGCAAAGAATCCTGCATTGGA
>CALGLS010000590.1 GCA_937959375.1 uncultured Saprospiraceae bacterium | reverse complement strand
GTAATCCATACTTGGATTTCACTTACTCTAAAAAGACTATTGATCTGTGGCAGACCTTCTAGTGACTCTTCAAAAACAGCTCTGTTATAATGAGATAAAAAGAAGTGACGGTTTTCATCATATTGATCTGCTGTAACTTCAAATTGTTGTAACTGTGCACCACCTTGAATGGTAATATTTTCTCTTTGCGATTTTTGTTGCGAAGCTAATGCGGTTAGTCTTAGTTTACCAAATTGGAGTTCTGTTTTCAAACCAAATAAACTCTGCGCTCCTTGTATCAATGTTCCTCGAAGTGGCAAGCTCACGTGCCCTGCTTCTATCTTCTTTATGATTTCGTCTTCACTGAAATTATCACTTGCATATTCAAGTTTCATCTGATTTTCAAAATCGAATGTAGCCTGAGTGTTGTAATTGAATCCTAATTTTAATTTCTCTCCAATTTGTCCGGTCGCACTCATTTGAATGGCCATATCAAAATCAAAACCACCCTGTTTCTGTTGTCTTAATGTAAGGTTTGGATTTTGTACTCTTTGAAAATCGACACCAAACGTCAAATCAATATTACCCTGAGGTCGGATATCAACTTTTGTTCCTCCAAATAATCGATCAATTACATCACGTTGCACATCAATTCCTGCGAGTGGATCGACCAGACCACTGGCCCCTTTACTACCCGAGGATATCCCGGCCAGTTGATCAAAGTAATCCCGCTGTTGTTGTTCAGCGCTCCATTCCATGTACTCATCATAAGTCATGTAGGTAGGCATTCTGAAATAATCGTCACCAATTTTTTCAGTAATAATATATTGCTCCGATTCTGGATCATATTCGATCTCTTGTTCAATGATACTTGGGTCATCCAAATCAAAAGGATTATTAATTGGATCATTGATGAAATCACCATAACGATCCTTTAAAGGGATCGTATCCTGTGTGACCAGGTAATCGGTTGTGTAAGGGTCCTCTAGGTTGGCACCACCGCCAGGAAATGTAGCATAAGCAAATGTGCCAATTCCCAAAACTAGGACTAGACTGAGGAGTAAACTGTTTATCTTCATAATTCAAAAAGATGCGTAGTCAAGAGGCTTCATTTAAGTTGGAAGTTTGAATAAAAGCCTTTTTTTAAAAGATATCTTTTGAAATACAGATCACCTGTCTGGTTAGTAAGCTGCCTTTCTCTGGATATTTATTTTCGTGTTCTATCAAAAAGTAGTTTGTCGTACTACTTCATATTTAATTACTTGTCAATAACGCGATTGTGTCATTTGCTTTACGTCATGCTCCAACTTTAACATGTTTGAATATTAAATGATGCATTGTTGCGAGACAGCCAAATGAACACAACAAAGTTGTACAATAGCTGAGCAAACATCTCAACTGGTTCTTTTACGGGAAAACCTGTGAATATGTTTACCTAAAACCTCAAATATCGAATTCTTGTAAAAGAGCCCGATTTTTCAGGATAATTCGCCCTTTGTTATAAAAACAAAAGACTTTGTCAAAGCTGTTATAATGCAATTACCAAGACGGGAAAACCCAAGTAATAAGCTAAAATGGTTATGAAATATTCAGTCGATTACTTAAAGTTCCTTATGAGAGCTGCTTTAGGGCGATCTTTATCAAACCTTCTACTTTTTCAATCTCGTTATTCTGCTTCAAAATCTGATTGAGTGTCTTTTGAACCTTGTTCTTTTGAAAACCTAAAGCAACTAATGCAGATAACGCTTCATCTCTTAAAGTATTGTTCACTGGAAGCATTGTAAGGGGCGAATCTCCGGAGTCTTTGATAATTTTGTCTTTCAAGTCCAGAATCATTCGTTTTGCCGTTTTTGGACCAACCCCTTTCACTTTTTTAAAAGCCACCACATCTTCACTAATAATTGCTTGCCGAATCTCTAAGCTAGGCATAGATGACAAAAGGACCTGAGCTGTGTTAGGTCCGATTCCAGAAACCGATATAAGTAGTTTGAACAAGCTTCGTTCTCCTTCTTCCGCGAAGCCATAAAGTGTGTGAGCGTCTTCTTTTACATGTAAATAAGTCAAAATCTTGATCTCATTCTTGTGCTCTACATGTCCATAGGTATTCAAGCTTATATTCACTTGATAACCAACACCCCCAGTCGTTTCTACCACGATGGAGGTCGGTGTTTTATGCGTTATTTTACCTTTTAAATAAGCTATCATTTGAGCTTGTTATAAATTGCGGGTCGAAGGTACAAATTTTTATCTTTGTGCCAATTGCAATAATGACCACTTTTTCGGCGGAAATTATGCTGCTATTTTAAAATATTGTGAATCAAAAGGTAAGGAATGAACTTAGGCCACGTTTACTAAACTTTAAAAGTTTTTAGTAAACGTCCGCCAATAGAACTTTACCATACTAAAGTTTCACCTAAATAATCAAAAAAGATAATGAATATACTACTGATTGGAAGTGGAGGAAGAGAACATGCACTTTCGTGGAAACTCGCTCAAAGCCCTCTTTGTGAGGCACTTTATATTGCTCCTGGTAATGCTGGAACTGCCA
>CALGLS010000589.1 GCA_937959375.1 uncultured Saprospiraceae bacterium | reverse complement strand
GGAAAAATAACACAGCGTCCAAATTCCTATAAACGGTAGAAAGGTATTCGCTAATTGGATCAGCGCTTTCTTAGTACTTGGAATTTTGTATTTACTAATAATCTTTGGCCAATGCTTCAGTCGTTCTTTGATCTCTTCATCGATTGCTGCCTTTGTAAATTTCATCTTTTTAAGTTTAGACATAGTGTAATCTTTTTTCTATAGAATAACCCTTTTTATAATTTCAGTATATTTGAAAAAGCCGTTAAAATAATAAAACTATTTGCAAGTGTAGTGAATAAGTTTGGGATTCGTTAATATTGCATCGTGGTTACGACAGTTCGCGTTCTTCCCATTATCCAAAAGGATCATTCAATTGAATAAACACTTAATTCTGTTTTATGTTGATCTTTTTTACAAAAAAACAGCATTTAATTGTTACAGCTCGAACCGTCAACCCCACACAATAAACCTTTGATAATCAACGACTGAAAAATTATTTCCTAGCAAGACAAGTCAAAATAATTACTATTTAATGCGGCAAAAAGGCAAAATAATTGGAGTAGGATTTCAAAAAACAGGTACATCTACGCTTAGGGATGCCCTTAGAGTTTTGGGTTATACAGTCGGTGATACGCGTTATAAGTTATTGATTCCAATTTTGAAAAAAGACTTCAAGACTGTTTTAAAAGAAGTCAATCGATATGATGCGGTAGAAGATAATCCATACCCTTTAATATTCAGAGAGCTAGATGAATTACTTCCGGGTTCTAAATTTATTTTGACAATCCGAGAGGAGGAATCATGGTTCAAAAGTGTGAACCGGCATATTGGTGATCTGCGTGATCCTATGCATGAATGGATTTATGGAACGGGAAAAGGTCTTCCAAAAGAGGATAAAGAAAATACGATTCGCGTTTATAATAATCACAATCAATCTGTGATCGAATACTTTCAAGATCGACCTGATGATTTACTAATCTTAGACTTTACTAAAGGAGATAAATGGGAGAAACTTTGTGAATTCCTGGGGCATGATATTCCTTCTTTGCCTTTTCCTCATGCTAATAATGCAAAGCAGATTAAGAAGCAGAGTTTCCTCAAAAAGTTGAAGATGCAGAAGAAAAAGATTAAGTATGGTTTGCAGATTGCTTATATCAATTGGCGTGGATATGGGCGGTGATTTTCCCATTCCCACCTATCCTATCGGCTAGGCAAGTTCCCATTCTAATTCTAATTCCCTTCAACAAATCCACGAAATTCATCTAATACACTTCGTCCTTCTTCTTGGCTTAGATAAAGTAACTCTCCTTTTTTTCCAATGATTTCATAAGCAGGTACGGAATACAATTGATACGATTCCATAACAACATCCTGAGCCACCTTTCCGTGATCACCATTTATTCGATGTACTTTAATTGCGTTTGTCCATTTAGAGGTATCTTTGTCAATTGAGACATTGAGTAAGACGACTCCGACGTCCTCCATTTGTTGACGAATCTTTTCATACTTTTCAAAACCATTGATACAGGGCTTACACCAACTTGCCCAAAAACTAAGGTAGACTACTTGACCTCGATAGTCGCTTAGTTTTTTTGTGGTTCCGTCTTCGAGTTCAAACTCAAAATCAGGAGCGAGCTTGGTCCCACTATCTTGCGAAAAAATACTTATTGAAAATAGGCTGATAAACAGGATGAGAAGTGTTTTGTGTGTCATGTGTTTTAAAGTTGGAAGCTTGTGAAAATTCATTGAATGAAAAACTGGGACCTATAATTAAAAAGAATGAAAGGTAAGTTTACCATACTTGATTACCCTAATTTCTATGCTTAGGACGAACAATAATCGTTGAAACATCGAAATTTTCACCATTTTAACCCGATCTTAACGTAAATAAGTTAGAGAATTAGCGACATTGACCAAAAATCCTATTTACTTGCGCGTTTATATACTAAAATTGTGTCAGAAGTCATTAAATTTGTTGACACACAACCATTTTAGCACCCATTGAACCATGACGCAGATTTCTGCTAATTGGACAAAACATCTTTTATTAATCAAAACAAAAAAAATGAAGATTTTTATTACAACACTTGCAATGCTTTTCAGCATCATTACTTATGCTCAAGAAATTGACGTAGAGATCGAAGACGATGAGGAGATGGAAGTTGAAATGGAAGACGAGATGGATCCTAGTGAAATGTATAAGGACTTGAAACATCCTGAAGACATTGCAGATGCAGTTACTGATGGCTTGAAAGACCCTAGAGAAAAAACTGAGGCCATCTTTAAATGGGTAGCTGGCAACATCGCTTATGATATCAAAATGTACGATGATTTCAAAACAGGCGAACGTGATAAGAAAAAAGGTAAACGGATCAAAAGATCTGAAATGGAAGAACACAACGCGGACAAAGTAGAACGTGCCTTGAAAAAGAAAAAAGGAATTTGCGAAGATTATGCTTTAGTTTTTAAAGCGATCTGCGATGAGGCAAACATTGAAACGAAACTCATAAAGGGGTGGATTAGAAATGACCCTAGCAAATTACGTAGTACTGGTGCTAAGCATGTATGGAATGTGGTGAAGATAGATGGTGAATGGCTACACTGTGATGCGACCTACGCTAGCGGTTTCTTAAATAACTACGACGAGTATGTGTTTGACTACGAAGGTGAATCTTATTTCTTTCCAAATCCGGAACAGATGCAGTATACGCATTTTCCAAAAGACACCACCTATAAACTAACACCTGTAGCATTGACCAAAGATCAATTCAAAAAACGTCCGCTAGTTGGTAAAGGTTTTTTTACAAATAAAATTACAAAGTTAGATCCTAACGAAGTTGCCATTTCTGTAAAGAGGGGCGAAAACATTACCATTGCTTTTGAGTCGGAAGAAAAATTAACTGAGGTGACTTGCTACCGTCCTAAAACTGACGAATACATTATTGTAAAACATGTTCAGGTTGGTAATAGAAATAATGTCATCATCAAAACCAAAGACTTTAAATCAGGTCCAATTCATATACTTGCAAACAAGGAATTGATTGCTGCGTATAAGTTGGCTGTGGTCAAATAATTTTGGGCTGGAGGTGGGAAGTTGGAGGTTTCAATTAATTGCTGAGTTACATTAGCGAGCACTTCCAACTTCCATCTTCCCACTACTAACTACTCCCCTTAAACCAAAAGAAATGAAACTAAACTACCTACTACTCCTCTACTCCATTCTCTTATGCTTCTCTTCCTGTAAGGTAGAAAATCAATGCGTTCCTCCTCCTTGTACTAAACCTGACATCAATCAATCACTCTCTATAGAACTTGACTTTTGTGATGTCGATCAAAGTGACAACTGCTTTTCTGAAAAGGATCTTGCCTTAGTCAGTGTAGTTAGCAAACACAATTTCGACAACTCGATTATTAGTATTGACAGTCTTCTAAGCTTAAAGAAATTCAATAACACTATTACATTAGGTAAAAACGGTATTCCATTGATTACCAATGAGATCAACCCTACTTCTATCGACCTTAACTTTGAAGTGGTTGTTATTGAAACTGGGCATCATTTTACCATTTCAAACATCGAGATAGCTGACATAAACAGAGATAATCTTTGCGAATGTCCAGCGTATCACATCGTTCAGCTTAAGCTAAATGATAAACTAATTGAAGTTAAATCTCCTTTAGCAGAACTTAAACTGAAAAAGTAAGGGAAGCTCAGATTTATGAACGCCAACCTTTCCTTCAACTTTACAGCGCTAAAGCTGTTTCCTTTTGTTCTTTTTTCTATTTTTGCATCTTTAACAACTTGCATTAGCGCTTTATCTAATTTGCAAGTTTTGAATTAAACTCTAAACAAGTAAAAAGATGTTAGAAAATATATTTACGCTGGTCATGCTGGTGATGCTACAAGCTGTACTCGGTTTTGACAACCTCCTCTACATTTCCCTGGAATCAAAAAATGCCCCGGAAGAGAAAAGAGCTTATGTTCGAAAAGTGGGCATATTAGTCGCCATTGCACTGCGTATCGTTTTGCTTTTTGTATTAATCAATATGATTCAATACTTCCAAGATTCCTTGTTTGTCATTCATATCGGTGACTATGTACACGGCGATTTCACGGGACACAGTTTGATTGTCCTCTTAGGTGGTGCTTTCATTTTGTATACAGCGATGAAAGAGATCTGGCATATGATTTCTATTGAGGAAGCGGATGGTCCTGCACACGAGAAAAAATCAAAGTCGGTAACTCAAGTAATTGTGATGATCATTATCATGAACTTAGTTTTCTCTTTTGACTCTATCCTTAGTGCCATCGCTCTAACAGATGTGTTCTGGGTAATGGCAACTGCGATTGTAATTAGTGGTATCATGATGCTAGTACTTGCGGATGGTGTATCTAACTTTTTGGCAAAAAACAGAATGTACGAGGTACTTGGTTTGTTTATCCTCTTTTTAGTAGGTGTCATGTTGATCTCTGAAGGTGGTCACCTTGCGCACATGAAATTGTTTGGCTCAGAGATCACTCCTATGAGTAAGGCGACATTTTATTTCGTGATTATAATTCTGACCATCACAGATGTAGTACAAGGACGATATCAAAAGAAAATCATACAAGCTAAGTTACAAGAGAGTAAGAAAAAAGCGGATAACGCTTAAAGTTCTTGATTTCAAACGGCGTTAAAAAGGCACAATTCATTCTGAAGAAGAAAGGATTGTGCCTTTTTTGATTAATTTAGCTGTTAACTAAATTAGATTTAGAAACACCAGACATCCCCTGTTCAGCATCTTGTAGTTTTAACAACTAGTAAACGAGTTACTCTAAACACATTCCGATTATGAAAAAACTAATGATCCTTCTTTTGTCCTTTTCCTTTTTGAGTTGCAACAGTGAATCAAGATATAACAGTGATTATGGTGGCTTTAAAGAAAAAACGGCTTCCACCTCTATGAATGAAATGACTTCAAATTATGACTTAGAAGAAGCAGAAGAATCGAACTACTACGATGACCAAAATCAAAATAACAAATCAAACCAAGTTAAGACTGAACGTAAAGTCATTCGAACAGCTACTGTTAGAATGCAGGTAGAAAATGTAGAAAAAAGCACCTCCTCTATTGAACAACTCATTAAGCAACAAGGTGGATTTATCAGTACGACCAATCTTAGCAGTCGAGGCAGTTATATCAACAACAGCATCACCATTCGTATTCCAAATGAGCAACTTGATACTTTACTTGAGTCAATCACAGCTCAAGCGAAGCACATTGATCAAAGAATCATTAATGCTCAAGATGTTACAGAAGAATTTGTAGACATACAGATTCGTTTAAAAACCAAAAAAGATGTACGTGATAGATATGTAGAAGTACTTCGAAAGAAAGCTTCGACTGTTGAAGAGATACTGAACGCTGAAGAGCGTATTCGCATTATTCAAGAAGAAATTGAATCAAAAGAAGGCCGACTCCGTTTCCTAAAAGATCAGATTTCACTGAGTACCATCCAACTTAACATGTACCAAAATGACGGCAAAGGGCTGGTCACTAAAAGCTATGCGAGTAAGTTGGGACAGGCATTTGGAAATGGATGGGAAAACATAAAAGGATTCATTATCGCTATGGTCAACATCTGGCCTTTCTTGATAATGATTGGAATTTTATTTTATCTTGGGAGAAAATTGAAAATTTTTAGTCGAAAGAAAAGCCAATAAGCAATGAGCAAAATAAGCCTAGACGAACAGATTCTCAGTACCTACGAAGAAGTCCTAAGAAAAGAGAAGATTGACATTCATTTGGCAGGTTTAGAAGATTTGATTTTTACTAGACAAGAGAAGTTGAAAGAACTAGAATCTATTCTCTCAAAGCAATCGAATGATATTCAAAAATTAGAGAAAGTTTCTATCCTTTCACTCTTCCGCAAAATATTGGGTAACCCAGAAAAAGCAATTGATCGCGAAAAACAGGATTACCTTTTAGCGGTAATGAAATACAATGAATGTAAAGCCTCTATTGAAGCGCTTAAAAACGAACAGACCCTCTTGAGAAATGTGCAAAGTGGTTTGTTTGGGTTAGAAAAAAGATTAGAGAACTTGATTAAGCAAAAAGATTCTCGAATCAATCTAGATAACCCTGGAGTTGCTAAACAAATTGCACAACTTGATCAACGCATGCTTAGCCACAAAGAAAAATTAAAAGAACTTGATGAAGCAATTCAAGCTGGTGAACGAATCAATATTGCTTTGCGAGATATTATTAAAGACTTACGAGACGCTGTCGGCTGGGGACCATTAAACTATGGTGGAAAAGGAAAGTACTCTACCTACAAAAAGAAGCGATTTATTGACAAAGCCTCTAGTGAAATAGTTCAAGTTAATGCATTGTTCCTCAAATTTGAAGAAGAGCTGCACGATGTTTCCAAACATTATCATCTTGACTACAAAAATGACATCCACTATTATCAAGATTTCTTAGA
>CALGLS010000588.1 GCA_937959375.1 uncultured Saprospiraceae bacterium | reverse complement strand
ATCTTTTATCATACATTTGGTATCCAATGTTATCCAACCTAAATGGCTAGTCCTATAGCCTGTATTTCTCATTTACAACACAATAGCTATGCAAGACAAAATAGTTTGGATACGACTGATTTTCATTTATTTATTGTTTTTAGGTTACCAAAATACTTATGCTCAATGTAATGGCCCTGTTCCTATCATTACTGGTAATACTTATGATGGAAATTGTAGTGGAAGCTGTGATGCATTTATCGATATATTTGTTACGGGCGGCACCGCACCATATACCTATATGTGGGATACTGGATCAACTACCCCTTTGCCAACAGGTCTATGCCCAGGAGACTATTGTATCACAGTAACCGATGCAAATGACTGTAGCGCTGTAAGCTGTTACCAAATCTATGAACCATGGCCTATTTGGGTTGACATAGCAATCATTGAGGAACCTACGGGAGGTCAAGCCAATGGAATAATTGAAGTTGTTACTAGTGGAGGTGTCGGAGTAGCCGACTATGACTGGAGCAACGGAGAATCCCAGCAAATACTAACTGGACTCCCACAAGGAGACTATTGTGTAACGGTAACAGACAATAATGGTTGTACTTCAACCGCTTGCATTAATTTAATATCTGTAGACATAGAAATATTCATTGATGGTCCCTCTCAACTTTGCATCGGAGAATGTGGTATCTATACAGCCTTTGATGGTGGTGGCAATCCTTTATGCGTTTACAATTGGTCTGGACCTCAAGGACAAAATTCTTCAGCTGCTCAATTCGAAATGTGCGCTACCTCTCCAGGCATTGCAACCATTTTATTAGAAGGGGGTGATTGTGGAAATGTTTTTGACTTTGCAGATTTCAATGTAGAAGTCGTTTCCACAATCCCGTTAGAAGTCATCTCTACTTCCGCAGCAAACTGCCCAGATAACAACAGCACTTCCGCCTGTGAAAAAACCTGTTCCAATAGTACCATTACCTACACGGTACCTGGCAGTCAAGGTTTAGATTTAGAGTGGGAAGTGCTAGGCGCAGAAAGTTATGTTGTAGACGAAAACATTGTTACCGTTGACTGGGGAAATCCAGGGGCTGGAGAAGTGAATGCTCATTTTGGTGGCGGCCTTGGAAGCACCTGTGTTTTACAATTAAATTGTCAACAACTTCAACAGGCACCACAAGGAAGTGCTTCATGTCTAATCGCAGGAGGCAGTGGTCCATATTCTTATTTATGGTCCAATGGACAGGCGACCTCCACCATTAACAATTTAGATGCAGGAAGCTACCGAGTAACCGTAACAGATGGGAATGGTATAGTTGAAATATGTGAAGTAATCATCGAAGATTCTCAAGCACAAAATTGTAACAATCCGCTTGGAATTAATAATTTACTGGTAACACATCCTACTTGTGCCAATAGTGACGATGGATATATTTTTCTAAATGCCACCGGTGGAAGTGGTAACTATACCTTTAATTGGTCTCCAGCAGTTTCAACAGGCACCACTGCCCAAAATCTAGCAGGAGGGGAATATTGTGTAACGATTACTGATGCCTCCGGTTGTAGTCTTTCAGAATGTTTTTTGATCTGCGATCCTGAAGAGTTGTGGATTAGCGCTGTTGTAACCAATGATATAGCCACTCCTGGTCTTCAAGAAGGAAGTGCTTTTGCGCAAGCATTCGGTGGCACAGGTTCCTACGAGTTTATATGGAGCAATGGAGAGGAAGGATCTGCAATCAATAATCTTAATCCAGTTTTCTATCAGGTAACAGTTACAGACGAAAATGGTTGCTCCGCAGTTAGTTCCGTTGATGTCGTCATCGATGAAATATGTACCAGCAATGCCTATATTATTGTAGATCAGTTGCCATCTTCCTGTTCTTCAAGTGACGGATCGGTACTATTAGTTACCGAAGGGTTTTGGCAATTCCCCGACCCAATATGGAGCGATGGCAGTGAAGAACTAAATCGAACAGATCTAGCACCGGGCAACTATTGTGTAACCATAACTGATGCCACACAATGTTCCGCTGTTGAATGCATAGAAATAATTTGCAATGACAATCTCGCACCAGTAGAATGCAGTGGTGAAGGGTCCCTTTGTATTGACATCATTCCCGAACCACTGGCTGCCTTTAGCACCAATCCTCCTGATATAAATGGCCTTATAGAAATATGCAGAGGGCAATCTGTTCTTTTTCAAAACCAAAGTGACAACTCAGAAAATTACGTTTGGCAACTTGGTGATGGTTACTCTACTTCCGCTCAGGATGTCGAACATGTTTATACGGAAAGTGGATTGTACAGTGTTTTACTCATCGCAAGAAATGAATGTTTTTGTCTAGATACTACCTCTCTAAAAGTATTAGTCTCTGATGATGAAATTCCAGAAATTGATTGCGTAGGCACTGTTTGTGAAAACGAAACGGTAACCTACAGTACTGCAGTTGACTGTGGAATTTTCAATTGGAGCATTAGTCCAAACGGGACCATTACTAGTGGAGGTGGAACGACAGATAATTTCGTTACCATCAATTGGGGAGTAGGTCCCGTTGGCGAAATAACCTTACAAGTAAGTGGCTGCGTAGGTAGTATTTGCGCAAGCCCAACAACCGTCAGTGTTCCCATAATAATGGATGGAATCATTATCGAAGGGCCAGCAAAAGTTTGCCCAGGAGAAATTGGCACCTACTCTATTCCTCAGTGGAGTGGCACAGAATACTTTTGGTCCGCTTCTCCTTTCGGAGAAATAAAATCAGGACAGGGAACCAACACGGTGAACATAAAGTGGAATGTTGAAAGTTCAGTAGCAGACCAACAATGGGTATCCGTAACTTACAATAATTGCTATTTAGAATGTGGCGGAGAGAGTACAAAAAATGTTGATATTACACCCGATTTTTATTTGGTTGGACCTATTGATGCTTGTATCAATTCCAGTTCAGAATATACAGCATTAGATGAAATAACAGAAAGCCCTGTACTCTGTAATTGGTCTGTACTCTACGCTGATAGTACGGTTTATTGGACCTCTCCTAGTCCATCTGCAGTTGCTAATATTGATTGGCCTTTAACGGCTGGCAAATTCATATTGCAAGCAACAGCCGTCAATGTCGACGATTTTTGTACTGACGTTTATACCATCTTTGTTGGTGTAATACCAGGACCACCTCCCGTCAATGGCATCAATGGACAAAACGCAATTTGTCCGGGGGAATTCTACACCTATGAAGCACAAAGTACAGAGGCCAACGTAGCTTTTAATTGGACCATCAATAATGGTGGAGTTCTTAGCGAATCTTACGGAGATGCCATCAATGTACAATGGGGAGCAAGTCCTCCTTATGAACTTACGATAACTCAAACTAGCACGGCAGGTTTACCCTGTGTCTCTGATCCTTTCACGATGGTGATCTCAACCATTGGAAACGTAAGTATCAGCGGACCAACTTCAGCATGCATTGAGGGAGTTAGTCAGTATTCCTCCCCTCCTATTGGCAACGCAGCTTACGACTGGTCCATTAGCCCCTTAGGCGCTGGAACCATATTGAGTGGCCAAGGAAGCGAATCAATCGAGATCATTTGGCATGAAGCTGGCGACGCGACTATTGCTGTTAGTGTATGTGGCGCTAATGAAACGAGAGACGTAACTGTTTTTGGATATCCTGAACCGGAAGTAATTCATCCTGATTCACTTTGTGCGAATGAAACGGGTTTAGTTTCCGTAACAACAGTCTTTAGTTCCTATAGTTGGCGCAACGAATCAGGGGCGCAAGTTTCCACTTCAAGCACCCCTAACTTAGCACCAGGCTTTTATGAGCTAGTCGTAACAAATAGTGCGGGCTGTGAAGGACAGACAACATTTAGAATCAATGAGTTGTCTATTCCAGTCATCAGTATTTCAACACCGGGACTAAATTTTTTCTGTCTTGCTGCAGGATTTCCAATACCAACTTTATATGCATTAAATACAGAAGACGGATACACCTATGAATGGTATCAAAACGGGACTCCACTTGGTGTTTTTGTAGACAACTACACACCTACTGGCCCGGGTACTTTCTATGTTGTTGTTATAGATGTAAATGGCTGTACTTCCAATTCAAACTCGATTACCGTGTACGAAAGCTGTGGTGGTGGCGGAGGTGGTCCACCAGCGCCTGGAGTTGATTGTGATGATGTTGATTTTACGGTAACCAATGGGCCCACCTGTCCTCATGGTATTTTTGAAAATATTGCTACGAACTATGTTCCGGGTAGCGTCCAATGGAATTTTGGTGACCCTGCGAGTGGTGCTAATAATTTTTCCAATTTAGAAAACCCAGACCATTTCTTTTCCTCTGCAGGATTTTATAATGTCAAAATGACGGTTACTAAATTAACAGGAGGGGTTTGTATAGCCCCTAAATCTTTTGAAGTACCAGCTCAAGCTAATTTTGATGCGCTGATCACTTGTCCAGGATTGCCTGTTGAATTTACCGATTTAAGTACATTTACTCCGGGGACAGTTATTACAGATTACGACTGGGATTTTGGCGACCCAACAAGTGGGCCTAACAATACATCTTCAGCAGAAAATCCAACACATATTTACGACAGTGTAGGCACTTATGATGTTACTCTGACTATTACGGCTCAGACCGGATGTACTTCTACTTTCAATAAATCAATTAGCATCTTGGCTCCACCTGTTGCATCTTTTCCAGCCCCAGATGTAGGTTGTCAGGCAACAGCTGTAGCTTTTGAAATGGACAGCAATCCGGGTATTACTTCATTCGAATGGATCTTTGGCGATCCAAGTAGCGGAGCGGCAGATACATCTCGATTAGCCAATACTTTTCACGCATTTTCTAGTGCAGGTGTCTTTGATGTTCAGTTGACCGTTTTCAATGTGTATGGCTGTTCAGATAGCACTTCATTACCTGTAACGATTGAACCAAACGGTTTGACTGGAGTCATTAGTATGTTCCCAGGATCTCCGATTTGTGAAGGCGATACAACGACAATGACTGCTCCTTCAGGAGCTGTGAGTTGGCTTTGGTCAGAGGGCAGCACAACTGAAAGTATAAACAGCGCTGAAACCGGAACATTCAATGTAACTATTACAGACGACCTAGGATGTACCTACGCTCCACCAACTGCGATATTGGACATTGTTCCAGAACCTGATGCAACTATTAAAGTAACAGAATACAACGAATACGGACAACCTGTCGAATGCTTTTTCAATGGCTATATCCTTTGTGAAGGTGAAGATGTTTTTCTAAGTATACAAGGCGCTGAAGGCTACACCTACGTTTGGTCAACCGGACAAACAGGTGACGAAATTATTTATGACAATGAACACGACGGAACCCTTCCTGCAGGAGAATACGACTATACGGTAACTGTCACAGACAGCAACACTGGATGTACATCTGTAGAAGGACCTTACACCATTACGGTCAATCCTGTACCTACAGATATCATGATTGCTTCCTCTCCTCCTGGACCAATTTGTGAGCAGATAACCACTGCATTTTATGTTACCAACCCTGATCCTCAGTTGAGTTATATTTGGAATACTGGTGAGCTCGGACAAACCATTATTGCGAGTACCTCTGGTGAATATTTTGTTCGCGGTATTTCTGCACTGGGCTGCGAGGGTGAGAGTAACCGCATTGGAATTTACAACGCACCAGACACGCGTTTTGTCCCTGACGGTTGCCATACCCGATGTAATCCGGATACAGTTTGTTTGCCCAACATTCCAGATGTCATTGCTTATCAATGGTACTTTAACGATGTAGCCGTTGCTGCTCCAGAAGGGACAACGGGTGATTATATTCCAACAGAAAGTGGCACCTATACGGTTGAGTTATTTGATATCAATGGCTGTAATGCGCTCTCTGGTCCGTTCACGATTGACTTATTGCCGCTAGACACGGGGGCAATTGTTTTAGACATTTGTGAAGGAGAAACGGTTGAATATGCTGGCGAGATTCTTTTACCGGGCACAACAACAGAATTTGTGTTTAACAATTTCGACGGCTGCGACTCAACGGTCACGGTCACTGTTTTGGGATACCCAAATTACGAAGAAAACGTTGACCTAAGTACCTGTGATGGAACCGAAGTAGTTTACGAAGGAAATAACTATCCCTCAACAGATACCACCATCATGTTGAATTACACAACACAGTTTGGTTGTGATTCGATTATTCAATTACAAATTGTTTCGTTACCCAGCAGTGCGGATAGTCTTGTCTTCGAAACTTGTTCAGGAATAAACATTACTTATGAAGGGGAAGAATTAGAACCCGGTACGACAACTGATTTTAATCTCACCAACAGTTTTAATTGTGATTCGATAATAACCGTTTCTGTTTTGGAAAACCCTAGCTACTTAGATAGCATAACGCTTTTTGGATGTACGGGAGGTATCGTAAATTACGAGGGAGTTGACTATCCAGTAGGTTTTAATCAACTGTTCACCTACTCTACTTTTGCAGGATGTGATTCTATTATTTATTTAAACATTGAAGCACTTCCGACCTACTCTGACACCCTTGAATTTGAGAGCTGTGCGGGCAATGAGATTACCCTCCCCGGAGGCATGGTATTGGCTGCTGGAAGCGACACCACTTTGTTTATGTCAACGGTTGCGGGTTGTGATTCTATTCTGCAAATCTACGTAGAAGAAGTTGCTGAATTTGAAATAAATGTGGACTTAGAAGCTTGTACGGAAGGTACGGTCAACTACGAAGGAACAGACTACCCACCAGGTACAGAACTAGCATTCAACTTTATAAGTCAAGACGGCTGTGATTCAATTATCTATTTGACGGTTGCACCATTGCCTATACAAAATGAATCACTACAGCTCTCCACGTGTACTGGAACGACAGTTGATTACGATGGACAAATATTAAGTCCGGGAGACTCCACACAAGTGGTCTTTACCAATCAATTTAACTGCGATTCTATCGTCTCAGTTTTTGTTATAGAAAATCTGACTTATCAAGACACGGTAACGCTTTTTGGTTGTACAGGTAGTTCGGTTACTTATGAAGGTATAGACTATCCAGTTGGTACAAATGAAACATTTAGCTACTCTACTTTTGCAGGTTGTGATTCGATTATTTATTTAAATATTGAAGCACTTCCTAATTACGTTGAAACGCTTTCACTTGAAAGTTGTGCGGGTAGTGAGATCATGTTACCTGGCGGAATTATTTTGGAAGCTGGAGCCGACACTACTCTTTTTCTTACTACAGTAGCAGGCTGTGATTCTACCTTACAAATCACTGTGGAGGAAGTAGCTGGATTTGAAATTAATGTTGATTTAGAAACTTGTGATGGCAGTATGGCCAGTTACGAAGGAAGCGATTATCCTCCAGGAACCGATTTAGCATTCAACTATATTTCACAGGCAGGTTGTGATTCAATTGTATATTTAACCGTTGCAGGTTTACCGATACAAAATGAGTCATTGCAGTTATTTACCTGTAGTGGAACAACTGTTGAATACGCTGGTGAGATTTTATCGCCGGGCGATTCTACGCAGGTAATCTTTACGAATCAATTTAATTGTGATTCGATGGTGTCAGTTTATATTTTAGAAAATTTGACTTATGAAGAAACTGTAAATCTTTCTGGGTGTGTTGGCAGTGTCGTTAGTTATGAAGGAATTGATTATCCGGTTGGCACAAATGAAGTCTTTAGCTATTCAACGATTGCAGGTTGTGATTCAACTATTAATTTGAATATTGAAGCACTGCCTAATTATTTTGAAACGCTTGCATTTGAAAGTTGTACCGGTGGCCAAATTACCTTACCGGGTGGAATTGTTTTAGATGCAGGAACAGACACTACCCTATTTCTTTTAACTGATGCGGGGTGCGATTCGACCTTGCAAATCAACGTAACAGCAGTTGCAGGATTTGACATCAATGTAGATTTAAATGCTTGTGAAGGTGGAACCGTTTCTTACGAAGGAATTGAATACCCACCGGGTACTGATTTGGATTTCAACTATACTTCACAAGACGGTTGCGACTCTATTATTCATCTTAGTGTGGCGGCTCTTCCAGTTCAAAACGAAACACTAGAGTTGTCAACATGTGCGGGTACAACAATTGAATACGGTGGCGAAGATTTGGCACCTGGTTCTGTGACTACCTTTGATTGGACAAACCAATTTGGCTGTGATTCCATTGTGGTTGTTTCGGTATTAGAAGACACCATTTATTATCAAGAATTTGATTTAGAAGGTTGTGATGGAGCATCCGTTGTTTTTGATGGAACATCGTATCCAGTGGGCACTTTACAACAGTTGGATTACACTTCGGTTGCGGGTTGTGATTCGACCATCATTCTAAATATTGCTGCCTTACCGCTTGGTGAAGAAGATTTATTCTTGTCTGCCTGCGAAGGAGAAACCGTGGAATATGTAGGTGATGATTTACCAGCAGGTAGTGTAACAACTTATACATTCACAAATCAATTTGGTTGTGACTCATCGGTGCTTGTCACGGTATTGGAAGTCCCTGTTCAAAATGAAACAGTCAACTTAGTTGGCTGTGATGGCGAGAGTATTATTTATGGCGGGGTATCCTACCCTGTTGGTTCGCAAACAGTTTTGAACTTGACCAATCAAGGAGGTTGTGATTCGATTATCAATCTAAATATTGCGGCTTTTCCAACTTATGAAATTCCAGTTCAGTTGGAAGGCTGTCTTGGTGAAACGGTTGACTATGAAGGCAATTTGCTTGAGGTCGGTAGTACGACTCCTTTTGTCTATACAACTACAGATGGCTGTGATAGTGTTGTCATTGTTGAAGTTGTTGCTTATCCTGATTTTAGCTTTGAGCTAAATGCATCTGATTTGATATGTTGGAATAGTGACGAGGGTGAATTAGCAATTGAAAATTTGACTGGAGGCAATGGACCTTTTAGCTATTCGATTGATGGATTCATTTATCAGGATAGAGTATTGTGGACGAATTTATCGGGCGGTGATTATACTGTTTACGTTCAGGATGTACATGGTTGTATTCGCGAGAATGCGATTAATATTCCTGTGATACCACCACTAGCGGTTGGGTTCAATGCACCAGATATTTCCTGTGATACGGATTCCGTTATTATACAATCTGCTTTGCTAAATGGTTTTACGGATTCGATGACTTACCAATGGCAACATGGCATAACGGGACCGTTTGCACCTGCTTATGATCCGGGTGTGTATGTACTTGAGGTTAGTAATTTGTGTGAGACACAACGTTTTGAAACAACCATTGCCTTGGAAGATGGTTATCGTGAGAATTACATTTACATTCCAAATGCTTTTTCTCCAAATGGTGATGAAATAAATGACATTTTCAAAGCCTATCCAGCAGAAGGAGTCACCTTGTTAACTTATGAATTGCATTTGTATGATCGTTGGGGCAATACGCTTTATAGTACGACCAATATAGATGAAGGATGGAATGGCGTTTTTCTGGATAAGGCAATGAATCCGGGTGTTTATGTTTGGTGGTTACGGGCCAAGGTTTTGTCTTGTCGAAATGAGATTGATTTATTTGAGAAAGGAGACGTTACGATTATGAAGTGATGATTGAAGTAAGTGCTTAAGTCATGATTTATATTTTCGTTTTTCTATAAAACAAGATTGCCGGGCTGAGATAATTCTCAGTCCGGCAATGTAGTTTTTAACTGTTGTTAAAATCAACTAAGTCATCTTTTACTTAATCCAATTGAATCAAACTATTTACGTCGTAAGCATTATTAGGATACGATCTGATTTGGAATAATGCATCATTGAAATCCTTGTCAGATTGTGGTACATAGATGTCTTCAAATCCAATAACAGTTGCATCACATTCAGGACTGTACATTAATACACTTTGACGTTTGTTATTGAGATTGAATTCATAATCAGTGTAGTGTGCCCAGTTACCTTCTGTAATGGTTCCATTCGACCAACCATCTGCATTTAGGAAAAAGCCTAATACCGTATTGGCTTGAAAGTTACCAACTAAGTTTACGGTATTACCTTCAATCAATCCACCTCCTGATCCTTCTGCTGATGCATTTGGGAATACGATTAATTTGCTGATTTCTTCAGCTGACGTTGGCGGGTTGTCAGCATTGTAATAGTAGTAACCTAAAACATTTTTATAACCTGCGCCTTCACTTAAGAAAGTGATTGAAATATCTGCATCTTCTGTTATCAAAATACTTGAAGGTACATTACTAGCGAAAAATTCAGGATGCGCTTGTTTTGCATTTTGACCATTAGGAAGATAATCTTCAAAGATAGTAGAAATCAAAGTTGGACAACTCTCCTGATCTTCTCCTAAATTATCTGGTACACCCAAGTCATTGTAAGAATCAATTGGAAGATAGTCGCCTGACTGAGGACGTTTTAGAATTTTCACACCTCCTTGTCCTTTTGCTACAAAAATCCATTCACCGTAAGTTTCTACCATGTTAGCTGAAGCAGTTTCTGCATCATCAAGATCCCATTGGAAAACACGCTCTGGTATTTCTCCAATTTCAGGTTGTGTGAAAACCGTAAGACCATCAGCTCCATTTGCTACATAAATAAACTCTCCATCAGAGGTAAGACCATTGGTATTTCCAGAAGTAATCATATCTGTTGGAGAACTCCAAGTTAGTTCACCCGTATGAATATTGAATCTTTTCAAACCTTCCATTCCCATTGTTACGTAGGCCTCATCTTGGTTGTTATCTACAAAGTGCAGGGTACTTTTTCCTCTACCGACTACATCTACATTTTGGTGTAAAATGGTACCGATATTATATTCTGTTGCGAAACCAGCTCCTCCGATCGATTCAGTTCTCAAGGTTGCTTGCTCTCCTGTTTGTAAACTTACCACCATGTCAGCTGTAAGATTATTTCCATTTGGAGAAATATATTTTCCATTTTCAAATTCGCTAACACCAACCATACTAAGGTCTGCCGTGTTTAAGCAAAAAACACCTCCGTGTGTTTTACCACTAGATATATATAAGTAGTTTTCGATTTCACAAACAGAGTTGGCTGAAGAAGTAATTCCTCCATCAATAAAATTAGAAAGGTTCACCATTTTAAAACCATTGTAATTGGTACCATCACTTAATTTCACTTCTCCAAGTACTGCTCCTTTCTTCGAATCAGATAAAGATAACCATGCGTTGATATCACCTGAAACAGGATCAGTACCAACAGTAATAGCGTTGACATCTGCAGCACTTAAGTATCCTCTAAAAGTAACGACAGGTTCCTCTGGATTCGTCAAGTCTACCACTTCTATGGCACCAAGATGCTGTGCACCACGTTTGTGGTAACTGATGTAGGCTTTATTATCAATAAAATCGATGTGTGTCGCACTTAAGGTTTCTCCAAATAAAACATAGGGTTCGATATCGGCTACATGCAACCAAAAGATATCATCATATTCATCACCCGTTCTAGTATCCACATCACCTGAGTTAAATGGATTTAAACTATTCCAAATAACTACTTCATTTGAATAGTTTATTCTATCAGGAAACCCTTCTGCTCGAGTTTCTGATTCAAAATATCCTTCTGGCACATCACTCAGGGTAGAAACCTCCTCTTCTGGAAGATCGATTGAATTATCTTTTTTACACCCTTGAATTAGTATACTCACAAAGAGCATCATTAGTAAACTTTTGATAGCTTGTTTTCTCATATTGGTAAACGATTGATAGACTTATAATAAATGTTTTATTTTGTATTCGAGGTTTTGAAGTTATTTCAAGCAACATCTCTATTCTTAAATCAATTCTTATTAATGAAGGGGGTGATTGTGATTATTTCTGCTTCATTTTCGAGGGGACTTACCGGACAAAAAAACGTAAACTCCAAATAAGTAAAAGAAGAAATAAGAAAAATTTGTGACATAATTATCAGGTTTTATATCAAATTAAACTTATGTATTAATCACTATAATTAACATGATAGAAAAATTGAATACTGTAATATTTTTAGGAATTTTTTATTCAAAAAATCTCTAAAAACTCGTTTTCTCAGATCCACCTAAGCTAAAAATATGTACCATAAATAAGGGCGAATATTTTTCCAAAAAAGAGGAAGAACGATAAATTATCTTCCATAATCGACACAAGGAATGAGATAGAAACTTTAAAAGTCAGGAGCTAAGTCAATTAGTTTGGCCAAAATTTAACATAAAATACTACCACAGATTCCCTTAATTTGTTTTTCTTTGAGGAGTACTTTTAAGAAGTTGTTTAAAAACTTCAGCGTACTCCACTCCAACATTCCACTTTAGCATTCCACTACATTTTTTAATAGCAAGCAAACTCATTACTATGCGTCTTACTAGCTTAGTGGCCTTTTTGGTCCTTTCGTTCGCCTGTTCTGCACAGGTTAATTATACCGCCAATGATTTGGTGATTCCTTATGAAGGTGGTTTTAGAGCAGGTGTCAATCCTGGCTATCATGGTGGAAACTGGAAGAGTAGACACCTCGCCGATATCTCTGCAGGCAATATTGCATCTAATACAGATGGTGTTGGTGTTAGAGCTTTTCGAGGTTCTTTACCAGAAGGTATTGCCATACAATATGGTTATCAAAACTGGACCTCCCATTATCAATATTATAGTGGTCTTGGATTGAAAGACAATACTGTTTTCTTAGGTCCTGCATCAGATGCGCACAGAGATCAAACGGAATATTGCGATGGCATTCCAACAGATATGTTCGCCAATTTGTACGAACCAATCTGGGACAATGGAGAAAACGGTACACCGGTCAACGACGAAAATTATTACGCCCTTTATTTATACAATGTGATCAACGCTATTGGTGATGATGTCAAATTTTGGGAAGTTTGGAATGAGCCGGGTTTTGACTTTTCAGGAGCACATGGTTGGCAACCTCCGGGAGCTGAGGGCAACTGGTGGGAAAACAATCCTGATCCATGTGATTATAAATTGCGCGCGCCCATTTTCCATTACATTCGCACTTTGCGTATTTCTTACGAGGTCATTAAAACCTTGTCTCCTGATGATTATGTCGTCGTTTCTGGTTTGGGATACAATAGTTTTTTAGATGTGGTTTTGAGAAATACAGACAACCCCGTTGATGGTTCTGTCACTAGTGAATATCCACATGGTGGCGGTGCTTACTTTGATGTACTGGGCTTTCACACCTATCCGCACATTGATGGAAGTCTTCGATACTGGGACAGTGATATTGGAGGATTCGTTTATACTCGACATACCGATGCAGCCATCGAAGGTTTGCAAGAACGGCAGGAAGTTAGAACTGATATTCTTGCAGAGTATGGTTACGATGGCAATACTTATCCGCAAAAACTTTGGACTATAACGGAGATCAACGTTCCACGAAAAGAATATGACAACTACTTTGGTTCTGACGAAGTACAGGTCAACTATATTTTAAAAATGGTGATCAATGCCATTGAACGAGACATCATACAAACGCATGTTTTTGCATTGGCTGAAAAAGAATATTACGATGAGGCAAATGATCCTTTTGATGTAATGGGTTTATATCAACGCTTAAGAGATATTAGTCCTTCGGAAGAAGTCGCCAATCAACAGGGTATCGCTTACAAAACAGCTTCTGACTTATTGTACCAAACTAGTTTTGACGCAAGTCGAACAAACAATATGAATTTACCTCAGGACATAAAAGGAGCTGCTTTTCAAAAACCAAACGGTGACTACATTTATGTACTTTGGGCTCGAACCGATATTGATAATTCGGAATCTGCGCAAGCTAGTTACTCCTTCCCTTCTTGGATGCAAATTGGAAACTTAGATAAGATAGAATGGGATTATTCCTCCACTGATAATACAACAACGATTAGTGATCAAAATATCGATCTTGACGGAAGACCTATATTTTTAGTCCCTTCGAATAATCAAGAACTGGGAGAATTGACACTGAGCAACTGTCCTGATCCAATCATCTCTGCGGGTGTTCAAACGAGTGAAGGCGGGGCAATCATTTCATGGGATGAGCCTACTATTAGTACGACTTGTCCATTGGGAGGAACTAGTTTAGAATTGACTTCCGACATACCAAGTGGTGGTTTATTTCCTTTTGGAACAACGATCGTAAGCTATCTTGCAACGGATGCCTGCGGCAACGAAAAAGCATGTGCGATTACGATTCAAGTTGGAAGTACCGGTGGTGGCGCATCTGAAGATTGCAATCCATATTTATGGGGGTTCAACTATCGAGGCCAGTACAATGGCAATAAATATTTTATCTCGCTTTACGATACGACTTACCTTGCCGCACAGGCAATTGCCGCAGATTATGGTGGTCACCTAGCCACTATTTCTGATGCTGATGAAAATGATTTTATTCAAAGTGCGATTGGAGATATTGCCTATATCGGTTTATCAGATGCTACCAATGAAGGTGATTTAATGTGGGCCGATGGCTCTCCTGTCGACTATACCAATTTTGATGATTGCAGTTGGTGTCTTGAAAATGAAGCAGATTACGATTACGTACAGTTTCATCCTTGGAATGGAGAATGGAGTTTTAATGATGGCGATTTAAAATTGTTTTTTGTTTTAGAATTGCCTTGCGGCGAAAATCAAGAACCATGCACCGACCAAGACAATGATGGTATTTGTGCTGAAGACGATTGCGATGATGACAACGCTAGCATTCCGACTAATCCGGGTACATCTTGTGATGATGGCAATCCGAATACGATTAACGATATGATTCAATCAGATCGTTGCACTTGTGCAGGTGAGCCAAACACCAGTGAGGAATGCAATATTAGTTATAGCCTAGGAGCTGGCAGTATTTCAGTAAGTGGCTTGACTGCAGCTCATATAAAAGTTCGAATTTACAATAGTAACTGGATAGAAATTTACGAATGCTTTGATAATTGTAGTAATCCACAAGTTATCAACTTACCGCAAGGTGAATATGTCTTAGATGTACTTTTAATGAACGATGATTGGAATAAGATCTGCGAATTTAGGGAAACATTTGAGCTAGATGGTGGCGCTTGTGCAGACTTAGACAATGACGGCATTTGTGCTGAAGATGATTGTGACGATAGTAATCCTTCACTACCAGCAACACCTGGTACGAGTTGCGATGACAACAATCCATCTACCTCCAATGATGTCATTCAATCAGATGGCTGTAGTTGTGTGGGAATTGCTAACGAAGGTGATCCATGCGATGTCATCCCTTTAGTAAATGGCAACACACTTACCATTTCTGGTATGCTGGCTCCGAATCACATCATCACTATTTTTGATAGCAATTGGCAGTCGGTATATGATTGTTCTGCCAACTGTTCCAATCCGACTATAGTAAGTGGGCTTGCGAATGGCAGTTATAATATGAGTGTAAAAGTTTACGATGCCAATTGGGATTTGATCTGCAAGGTGAAAGAAGAATTTCTAATTACAAATGGCGAAGGCTTCAACACTCCCAATCAAAACACGGGTATTCATCGCAACGATTCAGAAAAAATGCCTGTAGCGACAGGAGAATTATGGATTTATCCGAATCCTGCACGCGACTATTTGTATGTTCAAGTTCCCGATGATTACGAGATAGAAGGATCTATTTTGATACACAATCAAATTGGGCAGACGGTGCGTATAAAAGGAAGTGTTGTGTTAAATGCCTCATTAATTCGATTAGATTGTTCCAATCTGAGTCCTGGCTACTACCAACTTGTTGTTCAATCTAAAAATAATAAAACGCTGAGTAAGGCTTTTATTCGACTTTGATTTTTAAACCTGATTTAGATTAAAAGGAATTCCGAACTTGCTGATTTGCTAGTTCGGAATTTTTAAAACAACTTCTCAATAAAAAAAGTGGCACCTTCTAAAAAATCACAAAAACAGCATTAATTATATTCTCTGGCATCATTTTTTCTATAAATTCATTTACTACTAACACAGAAACAAATCCCTTCTAACTTCCAACTTCCCAATATATTTAGTTTTTGCATCATGCAAAAAACATCTCTCAATTTGTCAAAACACGAATTATCTAAACGATAATCTCACTGACAAACAATTCATTTAATCGCTTATTGAAACAAATTCCTCTAGGAAAAGCCTGAAATAGGTTTACCCTATAGGTTATGGTATTTGCTGTATCCTACCTTGATTTTCAGTTATTAAAAAACCTAAACTTTTTAAACATGCGATTACTTCACCTATTACCATTTATGGTACTCATTGCCTCGGCAGAAGCTAAGCCTAGTTTGTATTATAATTCAAATAACCACACAACAGGAGACTGTCAATATAGCTATATTATTGATGATCCAAACTTATCAGTAACGATTTCAACAATTGAATCAGCGCATAAAAACATAAAGATTTTTAATGCATCATGGAATCTTATTTATGCCTGTACAGACAGCTGTGCTAATCCAGTGGTGGTGAATAACCTTGAAGTTGGGAGCTATATTCTTTCAATAATATACTTTAACGAGAGTTCAGAAATAACATGTATTACAAATGAGAACTTTGAAATTACCGGTAGCGACTGTGTCGACGTTGATGAGGATGGGTATTGTGCTTTCGAGGATTGTAATGATTATGACGCTTCATTCCCACAAGAAGAAGGCACTCCTTGTAATGATTATAATAGCGCTACAATAAATGATCAGATTCAAATAGATGGCTGTACCTGCATGGGAACACTTTATCAAGGAGGATGTAACATAACTTATAATCTGAACACCCCAGAAGGAATTATTCAAATTGCAGGTTTGATTGCTCATCAAGTAAAAGTTGACATTTCTAACATACTAAATGGAAACATTGCTTACAGTTGTGAATTAAATTGCGATAATGAAATAGAGATAATGGATATCGCAGCTGGCTCCTATACTATTGATGTCCAATTGTTTGATGCAGATCTGAATAATATTTGCAATTTAAATGAGAATTTTGATTGGAATCCAACTGCTTGTACTGATGAAGATTCTGATGGTATTTGTCTTGCTTTAGATTGTGACGATACCAACGCAACTCTACCTGGTATTCCGGGAGCTTTTTGTGATGATATGAACAGTGCCACAGTTAATGATATTGTGGGGCCAGACGGTTGTACTTGTGCAGGTGAATTGTACGAGGGCCTTTGTAACTTTTCTTATTTTTCGGGTTTAAACTCTGTTTCTATTACTGGTTTGATTGCACCATTGGTGAGTGTGCGACTGTTTGATGCAGAATGGAATATTGTATATCAATGCTACAATAATTGTGATCAAGACATAGAAGTTTTAGGGCTTTCTCCAAACGAACAATACTTTTTGAAGATTGAGCTATTTGATAACGATCAGACTATCATTTGTGCTATGGAAGAATATTTTGTAGTTCAACCAGGAAACACTTGTGAGGATATCGATAGTGATGGATATTGCGATGATATTGATTGTGACAGTACTGATCCTTCTTGGCCAAAAGAACCTGGTACACCCTGTGATGATGGTTTAATAGAAACTGCTTTTGATGTGATACAAGGTGACGGTTGTAACTGTGCAGGTGAAGAGGCTTGTAGCAATATTTATATTTTAAGTAATGGAGTATCATTGGTTATAGGAGGTTTCCCAGAAAACTATATTGCTGACATAACAGTATCATTAAACTCGACCCCTATTTTTATATGTACGGCTACTTGTTTTGATCCTACGTTTGTTTCAATATCACCTCTTCTTGATTATGTTATTCACGTTAATCTTTTAGATAGTAACTGGGATTTTGTATGTGGGATTGAAGCAACAACTAGTCTATTCGCTCCTGACCCAACAAATTTGTTCACGCCAGAAGATTCAGAAGATGGATCTAAATTGGCAATATCAAATACAACATCCGGATTAAAACTTCAGACAACTAAAAACGTGAATCAACAATTGGGTCAATCAAATGTAAGACTCTTCCCGACCCCAGTGGTGTCAGAATTAAATATTCATATTGATGCTATTTCAGGTAAGGAATCAGTCTTAGAATTATACAATCAATTAGGTAAGCTTGTAAAGCAAAAAGATGTGGCGAACTGGCCGCGAGATGGAAAATTGACAATGGACTGCTCTGAATTGAGTCATGGTGTTTATTACTTGGTGGTTCGTACGATAGATGGAGTTGTAATTAGAGAACAGTTTATGCGTTAGCATTCAGATATTCGTGATCCTCTTAATTTATTTGACTTTATTCAAACTGAATCCGTAAAAATCAGGTAAGCAACTGACTCTGTATACTTTAGCTAGTTTTAAGCAATTTTCAAGTCTTAAAAAACATTGGATTGTTGCTTCTATTGTTATTGAAAAATACAGAACAGTAGACAGTCTCTGGTTTCGTCTTAGATAACTTCTCATGCCTACTAGATAATTAACCTCCTCTGGCACGATTTTCTATTATATATTGATGAATTTGGTTTAGAAAAGAATGGCCGTTTATAAGAAACTTCAATCTTCATTTTAAAGCAACTTCAACATACAAAAACAAAACAACGACTTCACTTCAAATTGTTGAATACTCAACAAACCTTCCTTAAAAAACATTTTTTTGCTTGAAGCAGAACGCATTAGGCGTTTTGTCGAAAGACGTACTACCCAAACAATAATCATATCAACTGGCAAGTCTATTTGCCTAGTTTTATTAATTCCTCCATGGTGGAGGCCTATACAGGTCACTTCATTAGGTAACAGTTTTTGCTGTGGCTTGAAGTGAATTTATTTCACAATCCAACCAAAAAATAAAATTAAGATGCGATTTCTCAACTTATTCTTTTTCTTGTTTATTGTATTTGTTAGTTCAACAAATGCCTCTTCAAATTTTCATGACAATGAAAACAACATTCTTATAACAGATTGTGATTTCAGTTACGTTGTTGACGATGCTAACTTTTCAGTAAGTATTACAACAGTAAATGCACCACATACGAAAGTTAAATTGTTGGATGAATCTTGGGATCCAATATATACTTGTACTGACAATTGTAGCAACCCAGTAGTTGTCAATAATCTTTCACCCGGTGAATACGTCATCACAATTATGTACTTTGACGATGGCTGGAATAACACATGTACTACCAATGAAAAATTTGAATTGACCGGTGGTCCTTGTACTGACAATGATGGAGATGGCCTTTGTGCATTTGAAGATTGCAATGATTATGATGCCACACTTCCGCAGCCTGCAGGAACTTCTTGTAACGATTACGACGGAACTACTATCAACGATCAAATTCAATCAGATGGTTGTACTTGTTTGGGGACACCCTACCAAGGACCTTGTAATATTAATTACAGTTTGAACAGTGATGCAGGTTCAATTGAGATTACAGGATTGATTGCGCATGCTGCAAAAGTTCGTATTTACAACCCACAAGATTGGAGTACCGTTTACTCCTGTGATGCTGATTGCGGAAATGAAATGATGGCATTGGGTATTCCTACTGGTTATTACAATATCGATGTTGTTTTATACGATGTAGATTTCAATACGATTTGCACCTTGAATGAATATTTCAATTGGGACTCTTCTACTTGTACCGACAATGACCAAGATGGAATTTGCGTTAGTGCTGATTGCGATGACAATAATCCTAGTTTACCAGGAAATCCAGGAGCAGCTTGTGACGATAGAAACAGCGCTACCATTAATGATATGATTGGTGAGACTGGTTGTACATGTGAGGGTGAAGTCTATGAAGGACTTTGCAACATCTCGTATCTTGTAGGTAGCAATAAGCTTTCTATCACTGGACTAGTTGCTGAGCATGTTAAAGTAAGAGTTTATGATTCAAATTGGAATAGAGTGTTTCAATGTTTTGACAATTGTGATCAAGAACAGGAAGTTACAGGGCTTAATCCAAATGAGGAATACTATCTTAAGGTTCGATTAATGGATGAAGAATGGAGTACGATGTGTTCAATGGAAGAATACTTTGTTGTACAAGCCGGAAACTCTTGTGCCGATAGTGATGCCGATGGATATTGTGATGATATTGATTGCGATAGCAATGATCCAGCTTGGCCAAAGACTCCGGGTACATCTTGTGATGATGGTGATAATTTGACTGTCAATGATGTCATTCAATCCGATGGATGTAGCTGTGCTGGTGAAGAAGAAGACAACTCAGATCCTTGTAGTAGTGTTTATGCTGTTGATACAGATGGGACATTATACATCGGGGGTTTTCCAGCAGGTTATTATGCAAATGTAAAAGTATATGCTGGCTCTAATATTATTTTTGAGTGTACCGCAACTTGTGAAGATCCTACAAAATTAGCAGAATTACCTACAGGTGATTACCTAGTTGTTGTTAAAATTTTAGATCAAAATTGGGAGTTGGCTTGTTATTTTGAACAGATAATTACCATGTTTACTTTGATTCCAGAAGGGATGGTTACTCAAAATGAATGGGCAACAGAATCGGAATCAGCAGCAGTGACTGATGCAACTACAGCAGTTACTATAGGAACTGCAAATGAGCGCAGTGAGGATACGGACAAGTTGGTTGCAGAGCCTACTGCCCTACTCTTCCCTAATCCAGTAACGACTGATTTGAATATCAAGATTGATGCTTTTGCGAATAAACAATCTATTTTAGAAGTTTACAATCAGTTGGGACAGGTGGTCGCGCGAAAGGATGTGGCTAGTTGGCCAGAGAGTGCCTTGGTGTTGAATTGTGCAGACTTGAATCCGGGGGTTTACTTCTTGGTGGTTCGTACAGCGGATGGGCTGGTTGTTGGTGAGCAGTTTGTTCGGTAGGTGTAGTTTCTCTAGCGCCCCGATTTTTAATCGGGGTTAAGGTAGGGGAAACCCGATGGGGTTGTTTTTATGAGGTGTTTTAGCTGTGACGAAATGTTTTGTTGCGGCTTGGGAGCGACTTTAATCTTGGTTTGAGATTAGGGTCGCTTTTGTTTTTGGGGAAGTCTTTTTGACAACTGATAAGTGTACTTGAGATATGAATGTAGAAAAGGTCATTTTCGCTTTCGCAAAATGACCTTTTAAACTTGCTTTGTCGGGATGACAGGATTTGAACCTGCGACCACTTGACCCCCAGCCAAGTGCGCTACCGGACTGCGCCACATCCCGAATACTTTAAATTTTAGCCTTTCTAATTACCAAAAAAGGACGTCAGTATATACTGAAACGTCCAGTTTAGTAAGGGTGAAAAGCAGAGGTGGGTGGAAAAAATAACCACCCACATACAATCCACTCTGAGAGGTGGTCTATACTGGATTCGAACCAGTGACCTCTGCCCTGTCAAGGCAGCGCTCTAAACCAACTGAGCTAATAGACCATTTATATGCTCCAACTTTCTGAAGCCTCGCAAAATTACTAATATTATAGATTCTTCCAAACTTCTAAACTAAAAATGAACGTATTCAATAAACTGTGTCTCGATCTTCCCGCACCTCAAATCCTAAAGGAAGCCATACCCACAGACACCGTTAAGTGAGTACTAACTAAAAATAAAATTTAGCGAGGTATAAGGCGGACAACAATTAACAGAAGTAATTACATAAACTCATCTGTCTTCAATACTTTAAGTAAATCACGAAACCGTATTATCAATCACCACCTTTTCCTTCAAACTTTTCTTGACAATCGCTGGTTCGCTAAAGCCGCGTTGCTTTACGTACTTACCTGCGTCGAGTCCCCAAGTTCGGAGTACTTTTGCGGCGTAGGCGAAGTAGTTTTTAATGTAGGGAATTTTGCAAAAAGGAATCAAACTCGTGATGGCTGCATCGACAAACATCAGGGAGAGATTTTGATTGGGCTTGCAAACTTGATAGAAAGTGCTGAGGTTTAGGAAAGTCATTCCTAACTCAGGGGAAAAATAATTGGGACGTAATTCGGATAGCTTTTTTCTGGCAAAGAAAGCTTCTTTATAATACTTTTCGGCGCGTTCGTAGCGCTTTTGATCCATGAAGAGTGAACCGAAATTATTGAGTACCGTACCAAGGTATGCGAGATGATTTCCGGGGTCTTCTTCTGCTAAATTTTCGTAGATCTTAAGTGCTTCTTCAAAGTGACGCGCAGCGAATTCGTAGTTCTTTTTGTCGCGATATAGGATGCCCATATTGTTGAGGGTCATACCGGAGGCAGGTAGATGTTTTTTTGCGTCTATCTTGACGAGCATTACGTAAAGCTCCATGGCTTCATCAAAGTAAGCTTTTGCGATATCTGGTTTTTTATCATCGCGATATAGGATACCTAGGTTGTTAAGTAAGGTTCCTAACTCGGGGGTAAACTTGTGTGGATTTAGTGCGACTAACTCGCGTTTAATTTCGAATGCTTCTTCATAAAACATTTCAGCGATGTCGTAGGAGTTTCGATCACGTTGGAGGTTACCGAGTTTGTTTAGTGTTTCGGCTAGACCGGGCAAATGCAATTCTGGATTATCTTTCACAAACTCGCGACGTATCTCCAATGATTGCTCATAAAAAGTAACCGCTAGATCATGACGCAAACGTTCGCGGTGAATCTTTGCCATTTTATTGAGCAGATCAGCGAGTCGAGGTAGTTGTTCTTCCGGACTGATTTCTGCTAATTTACGTTGTGTCTTTAGCGCTTGGTTATAATAACTATCTGCTTGATTGTGCTCCCCAATCGACTTGAATAAATCGCCAAGATTGTGGAGTACCAATTCCATTTGAATTAGTTGTGCCTCTTGGTTGAGCACCATGAGTCCACGTTGTATTTTGAGAGCAGATTCGAAGTGTTTTTTTGCTTCCGCAAAATCTTCTTGGGCAGCATACATCTCTCCAAGGTGATTGAACGTTGAAGCTATATCTACTAGATCGCCATGAGGTTCTTCAGCATCTTCAGCTTGCTTTTGGAGTCGTGCTAGCATTTTGCCAAAAAGCGGAATCGCCTTTTCAAAATCGAGATGATGTTTTAAGAATTTCGCGTAAGTCAATACATTGACTAAGGATGGATTGGCACTAATAGAGAGGTCAAAATACTCTTTGGTTCGCTCCATATATTCAGGTGCCTCATAGTCGAGCGCCATGAGATGCGCCAATAAAAAGAACTCGGTTCCTTTCTTCTGGAGGGTCCAAAGGTTTTCCTCTGAATCGGTATCTTTCTTTTCGTCTTTAATGACGGAAGCTTCTACTTCAGCAGGCATTTTACCCACTTCTAGTATGTTTCTAGCTTCACGAAAAAGGCCATCTACAAAAAAAGATTTTGCCATTTGTACCCGCTGGGTGTTGGCAATAACCTTCGAAAATGCGTCTGCGACTTCCTGAACGGCCTTTTCAAATGCTTCGATTCGTAGCTGAACTTGGTTGATTCGGCCACTATATTTGAGTTGAATTTGTCTGTTTTCGGTCTCCGCCATGGAGCGCCTTAACTGTTTTATGCTATCTATTAGGTCCTGATATTCAGCACTTTTGCGTACAGGAGAGGCTATCTGCTCCGGTTCCGGGGCAGTTACGATCTCTTCCATTTCTAATTCTTTTTCTTCTGTGTTGGCGGTATCCATTCTTCAGATAGCTGTTTTTTCAATTAAAATTGAACTGTGAAAGTACGGAAATTGAATGGGAATTGGAATTAGAATGGGAATTAGAATTGCGCTTTTAACGTGAGGGGCTGCGTAGCTGGTTTGCGGTAACAGGGGACGTGGGTAAGGGCTTCGCACCTTTAAGGATTAATTGAAGAGTATTCAATAAACTGTATCTCTGTCTTCCCACACCTCGAATCTAGAAGGAGGCCATACCCAAAGACGCCGTTGAGTGAGCACACTCTGAGGGGAACTGTGATTGACATTGAAACTGACATTGTCATTCTTCACGCAATGATCCAAGCTTCGATTTTATTGATTAGTTCTTTTTTTAATTGTTCGGGGGTAGCGTAGGATATATGTGGGAAATGGCGGGTATCGAAATGACGGGATGACATATCGTCTTTGTGGCAGGTGTAGATGACTGGGATGCCAAGGCCTAGTGCGAAGCCAGCTTCGAAGTAAACGTTTTGGCGCTGGTGGGTGAAGTCGGAGATGCAGAATTTAGACTTCTTAATTTCGGCGACCATCGCATCGTTGATGGTTTGTTCGCTATCGTAATGTGCTTCGTCGATGATCATGGCTTGGAAGCCAGTTTCGCGGCAGGCAGCTTTGATGGCTTCGCGGGTTTCTTTCATGTCTGCAGCGAAGGACATGGCAACAAAACACTGGGATGAAGCTGCGCTGGTTTTTTCGAGTTCGAAACCATAGTTGAGTCCTTCGTAGCTGAGCCGAAAACTCATGGGCATATCATTGGGTCCGGAGACATGTCCGTGGATGAATCCTCTTTTCATAAAACTAAAAACGTAAAAATTTCGTTCATTCCAATTTTTAAAATAGAGCGCTTGGTAAGGCATCACTTTTGAAAAGTCACCGAGCCTTATTAGTTCTCCGTCGTATTTCTGATGCTTTAGTAAGGCTAGAAAAAAGTTATCGAATTTTTCTTTTTGAGTACGTGGATGTGGGCCGATATCTGCCAACAAATCTTTTAGCTCTTCGAGGGAAATGTAATTGTTACCATCTGCAACTTCTTCTACTTCTGGGTTGTAGATGATGCGGTTGGTGAGATTAATTTTATTGTGGAATTGCGCACAGGGAATTAACCAACCGTGGTTTTGCATGAAGTCTTCGTCTAGACTGTCATAGGTTTTAGATCCGATGTAAAGGTTGTCTTTATCACTCTCTTCTGAGAAGGAAATTTCCCATACGGAACCCCAACTTTTTTCTATGCTGGTTTTGTTGATTATGTGGCGGTCAGTTAGTTTACAGTATTCTTTTTTCATAATTGATGAGATACATTTGAGCAGTTACTCAAGGTTAGCGTTGAATCTCCTTTTGGGGAATTAATTAGATGGTCTCCTACTCTATTCTTGTGGTGTAGACTTTGTAGGTTCCGTTTTCTTTTGCGAAGTAGAATGCGATTGGTCTTCGTTTTGGGTTTGGATTTTCTTCTGTTTTGTAATCTACCTGTACTCCATATATTTTTTGGTTCAATGGTAGATTGTATTCTTTTGCGGTCTTTTCTTTTTTTAGTGCAAACTCTGCAAAATTAGGTCCTGCGTTGAGGAATGTTTCTTTAGTTTTGTCATCATATATTTTGCTGAAGTTTGCGATGAATTTGTCGCGAGTCATGGCTTTCCTTTTATTCAGGGATTCCATTTTGAATGGAAAGTGCGTCATATCAGCTATTTTTTCTGCATCGTTTTCTTTTACGGCTGCGGTGAAGTCACCCCAGAATTTTTCCCATTTTAGTTTGTCTGGGTTGACTGGTTTTGGTGTCTCTTTTTTTGGAGAAGCTGGTTTGGGAGCTGGTTTTGGTTTGGGGTCTGTTTTGCAGCTTAGGACTAGGAGGAGGATTAGTAGTTTTAGTAGATTTTTCATTTTTGTGACTTGGGGCTTTGCCCAAGGTTATTCGTGTTGAACCCCTTTGGGGTTTTACTTGGGGGTTGCCGTTTTTTAGTGAGGATGTAAGGTATTGATTTTTTTGGATTTTTTTGTGGAGGTGAGTTGGAAATTTTGTGTGGATGTGTGAGGTTAACGAGAGGGAGTGTATGGTGTGGGTAGATAGACAACTTGTACTTTTACTTTGGACAGGATTTACGGGATTTACAGGATTAAAATTGTTTTAAAAGCTAGCTTTTACTACAATTTGAATGCAAATTGTTGTTTATTCAACGATTAAGAAATGAAGACGTTTAATCGTTTTAAATCTTGATGTTTTGCTGAAGGATATTTGTCTCTAATACGGTAGGCGATGTATTTCAAAAGCCAAATAAATTTGAGAGGATGCCATAGAAAGAGAACGGCCAAGCTCCTATTTTTAGGGCTTGGCCGTTTTTTATTTTTTCGTTTTGATTTTACTCGCGGATAATTTTTTTGGTGTAAACCTTATCTCCATTCTGGATGGAAAGGAAGTAGACACCTGCGGGTAAATCTTTTAGATGTAAATCTTTTTGTAGTTGTTGATTTACCATTACTGGTTCTTCGTATTTTAGGACACCTTTGACGTCGTGGATACGGAGATCAAGATTTGCAGGTTCGTTGACGCTGATGTCAATAATTAGTTTTTCAGTAAATGGATTAGGACTAATGACAACATCTGTCAGTTGGTAAATTGGGAAGATGCTGGTTACTTCGATATTGAAAGGTGCTGCGGTATAGCTACAGTTATTGATTGTCATTACCTCTACGGTATAGTCACCTGATTCGGTTGCCTCATAAAGTGGTTCGTTGGCACCGAAGATTGGTGTACCATCGAGATACCATTGATAACCTTCGTAGTCATCGTTTACCGAAAGGGTATTTAAAACAGCAGAAATAGTAGGTGTCGGAGCATTATCTTGAGAAATTTCAACCCAATTAGAAGTATTGGTTTCACACTCCCCCGTGAAAACACAGTAATAGTTTCCAGGTCCGGTAACGACTAAGCCAACATTCGTTTCACCAGTCATAATTGTACTGTTGTTGTACCATTGGTAGCCATAATTAGCAGGTGCTTCACTCGCCGTAATACTCGTTACGTCTCCGAGACAAAGTACATCTTCGCCCTCTAGTGTAACGGTTGGTTCATCCGGTCTTTCAAGTACATTGACGAACATCCAATTAGATGTGGTAGGTACAGAGCAAGGTCCGAACAAAAAGCTAACATAATAATTACCAGTACCCGTTGCATCAGTCACTGTATAAGTTTGCCCGTTTGCTCCAGCAATTTGATTACTACCTAAATTCCATTGATACATATATCCGGCAGGAGCTTCTGATGAAGTCAAGACTACCGAATCCCCTGAACAGAACGTAAGTGGTCCGTCAGCAGTTGCCATAATATTAGAAGGTGTACTGTTTGTTATTTCATAAAACTCAATGATTTCACAATTGTTTACATCAGTCAAAGTGACCGCATAAGTGGCTGCGTTCAGTCCAGTTATTTCATTGGTTGTATTACCGTTTGACCAAAGATAAGTATACGGAGGTGTCCCATTGGTTGGATTAAGTGTGATGCTACCGTTGTTGTTGTTTGCACAAGTTTCGTTAACGATGGTTTCATTTGGGCTAAAAGCCGAACAAGCATCAACCGTTATTTTATAGATCGCTCCATTGTTTCTTCTTCCTACATATAATTCACCTTGCGTGTCTTCTCCAAAAGAAGTAAAAGTGTATCCAGTATATGTTGCAGATAGATCGTTCGTATATCCACCAAAACCATCAGGAGTCAAGGTCCACATTCGCCCTGAGCAATAATCACCATAAATATATATTCCTTCCAAAGATGGATAATCGGTGCCTCGGTAAACGAATCCACCAGTTACGGAACAACTATTAGCGGTATGGCTATAATCAAGAACTGGGTCCGTGTATTCACTTGCAGCACCGCAGCCGGAAGTATTAAAAGCAGTGGTACCTTCGTAGCAACGCCATCCGTAATTTTCACCACCCGTGCTAGTCGCAGGTTGCATGTTGATTTCTTCACGAGTCCCCTGCCCTACATCACCGATCCAAAGATCACCGGTATTTCGATCGAAAGAATATCTCCAAGGATTACGCAAACCGATTGCCCATATTTCATCAAGCACGTTAGGGTCTCCAACAAAAGGATTATCGGCAGGCACAGAATATGGTGTACCATTATCGATATCGATACGGAGCATTTTTCCTAGGAGTGATTGTGTATTTTGAGAATAGTTTTGAGGATCGTTGGCCGAACCGCCATCACCCATACCTATATATAGGTAACCATCAGGTCCAAATTTGAGACAGCCACCGTTGTGGTTGAGGTAAGGCTGATCGATGGTCATGATGGTTAATTCTGTAGACGGATCAACTTCGTTAGGTGCAGTAGGATCAACTGTAAAGCGAGAAATATTGCTATTCGCGTCTAAGTTGGTGTAGTGCACAAAAAAGTGTCCATTATTAGCATAGTCGGGATGGAAAGCAAGACCAAGTAAGCCAATCTCTCCCTGCCCACCGAAAGAATAAACGATATTTTCGATATCAAGAAAAGGAGTAGGAAGTGTCGCTCCAGTTCCATCAATTATTTTGATGGTTCCAGCTCTTTCAACAATAAAGAGTCTGTCATCGCCCACGTTGGTAATATCAACAGGGGAAGAAAATCCTTCAGCATAGACTTCAAGAATGATTTCGGGTTGAGCCTGTGAGACGTTAGAAAAAGCCAAGCAACAGGTCATAAAGATGCAAAATACTGCAGAAAACCTCATAAGTGTGGTGTGTTTTGAGTGGTTCAACAAAAGGAATGTGGTGCCCAAAATTACGGAAAATAAGTTTAGACAGTTAGTCAAAATCTGGCAATAGGTGAATTGTTGCTAAAACGATGCCTAAAAGTAGGCTGGTTTAAGGGAACTTTGAGAGAATTGTAGAGGTTAGAGATAAGGTACGCAAGAAATGAGGTTGAGGGATATGAAAGCGAGTGAAGGGTGTTAATAAAAACCTTTAAAAATTTCTTTAATACGCTTGATTATTGAAGAAAGGTTATATATCTTTGTCGCGCCTTAAAAACGTGGCCAGTTAGGCGGCGTGGTTTTCTGAAGAGAGAGCTTTATAAAAAGGCATGAAACCAACCTATAGGAGAGGTGGGTGAGTGGCTGAAACCACCAGTTTGCTAAACTGGCGTACGGGTTAAACCGTACCGGGGGTTCGAATCCCCCTCTCTCCGCGAGTTGGGTTTCAGGTATAGCAAGAGTTTTTTAAGAAGATTCTTGGTATATGTTTCGGGGTGTAGCGCAGTCCGGTTAGCGCACCTGCTTTGGGAGCAGGGGGTCGCAGGTTCGAATCCTGCTACCCCGACAACTGAAAATCAAGGAGTTACGACAAATGTTGTAACTCCTTTTTTCTTTGGTTTACACGCTGGTTTACACAAATTAAATTTGGTTTGCAAAAAACCTCTTCCGACTCCTTTCTAAATCAGATTTCTCTTCAGCAACTTAATCACCATTTTCCTACCAAATCAAGCATCTGTATTTTCTTTTATTTATATTGTAATTTAATTATATACGAATGAGTAACTCCTACTCCATTCTAAAAATTTAAACTGTATGAGAAAGAAAAAAATAGAACAGTCTTCATCTGTTTTAAAGTCAGACCCAATCGATCCTCCCGTTTTGTTCTCTCACCGAATTATTGATCTTCAACTCCTTAATAATATTCTATCAAACTATAGTTTTCTTAAAGCTAATGCTGACAAGAAAGCAGCGGAGCATATTCGCAAGTTTGATCGAGTACTTGAACTTAAAAAATTTACAGCGCAAGAGAGGACACAGTTCATTACTATCAAGCTCAATGAGTTGGTTGAATTAATTGTTCTTAATGACTCGCGTTTGGAGTTATCTACTTTTCTTGATAAAGATATTAGAGATACAAAGTTGAAGGTAGAAATTGATCGACTTGAGAAACTATCAGATGAGGAGTACTATCAGCAAATATTGACCGATAGTGAGAATAGTGGAAAAGGGTTCTTTCCCCCGCTAGTAGATGCGAATACTAGTAAAGGCGTTTACGCCGGTTTGAATTTGAATTGGGCAACCAAGATTTATTATAACTATTTGAATAGTTTACTACCTAATAAGGACACTACTAATCTTAAAGAAACGATTATAGAAAAACCCATTCCGCCATCTATAAATATAGATCCTGACATCGTTGCTGAATTACATGGGATTCTTCTCCCCTATTTTTTGCCACCTAGTAATAACGAGAAGTCAAATAACAACATTCGCGACTCTCTCATGAATGCCCTAAAAGGTAAAGACATAAAACACAAGTTGTTATTTAATGGTAACGCGACAAAATTAATTTATGCGTATAGACAACTTTTTGACCATGGCTTGATATTGAACAGCAACAAAGAACCTCTAAAACAGTGGATCGTAAGTTCCTTCCAATTTAGAAAAGGTAAAGAAGGAATTCCTACAAATTTCTCAGAAAAAACAACATACACCGCTTTAACTACTGGAGCTAACTCGACAAAAGCTCCCAAAAATCATATAGATCTAAGCTCAATTCTAAATAAAGAATAAAAAAATATAGGGTATTTATAGGGCAAATACACTGTACCCCTATTTTGCCCTATTACTTACCCCTTAATATTGTGCTATACAAAAAATAGCACCAATGATAGATCTTTCAAAACTTCCCGACTGGGTCAAAATCGAAATCACAAAAGGTGACCTTCTCGCCTTTGCTGCAAAAATTCGAGATCAACCTTCCTCCCCTATTCCACCCTCATCCGCTAGTGAGATACTTTCTATAGATGAGGTTGCGAAACTATTAAACCTTGCACGCCAAACGATTTACGGACTCTGCAGCCGCAGAGCCATTCCATTTTACAAAAAGAATAAACGTCTTTATTTTAAGCGTAGCGAAATTTTGACTTGGATTGATGAAGGTCGTAAGAAGATGCAGGTGGAGTTTGATGATGACTTGGCTGCGTTTATATCTAAGAATCAGAAGAAATAATTAAACGCTATGAAAAATAAATGCAAACAGTGCAGCAAAGAATTCAAACCAAATCGCTGGGACGCAAAGTATTGTAGTTCTAAATGTAAGAATAGTTACAACAATCGCAATAAGAGTCGCGCCTATCATATCACAAAACCAATCAATGATATCCTTTGGAAGAATCGCAATATTCTTCGTTCGTTTTATCGAAAGCAAGAAGTTCATGTGAATGAACTGAAACGTGCTGGTTTCAATTACAATTACACAACACATGAGTATATAGACGAACAAAAAACAAGGGTCACCTTCTGTTATGACTTTGGCTTTCAACAAATTAATTCTAATACTTTAAAAATAATTTATCATGGAAAAATTCAAATTGACGAATCGTATTGAGCAGC
>CALGLS010000587.1 GCA_937959375.1 uncultured Saprospiraceae bacterium | reverse complement strand
CCAAAAGATTCTAGTTGCTTTAATCTAGATGCCAATATGCCTGTTGCAATCTTTTCCTCTGACAAAGAAAATTCCTTATAAGTCTTCTTTCCTCTAATAAGCATGTCGCGTATGATGACCAATGACCATTTGTCGCCTAATATGTCTAAGGTCGAGGCAATGGGGCAGGAAGAGCGAAATGTTTTTCTCATTTTTTACTTCTATTTTGAAAGTAATTAATATCTTTGCTTTTAATTTAGAAGTAAAAATACAAAGAAATATTTAACCTTCTGATACAAACACGGAATTCACCAAAGAATCAAAATAAATAATCGTTCTTTGACAAATCCCGTGGCCAATGTTAAAATGAAAGCAAAAGTGACCGAAGGAAACGTTGATTTTATTTTATCATTGGGCTATACCACGGGATTTGTCAAAGAACCTAAATAATTATGCTAGCAGGACATTTTACTACCGCTTTAATTGCCCATCAAAAATTTCCAAAAGGAACCTTGTTGTATTTTTTATTTGCTTCACAGTTACAAGATTTGTTGTGGTTTATTTTTCATTATTTAGGTTTAGAAAGAACAGAACCGACTGATGTGTTTGATACGACCTTGAGTAACATGGCTGTTAATATGCTTTATAGTCACGATTTAGTTCCTCTGATCTTTTGGTTGGGCTTAATTTTTTTAGTTGGAAAAATTTTATTTAAAGATAACAAGATTGGTTTAGTCGGTGTTGTTTTGGTGCTTGGACATTTTGTGTTAGACTTCTTTTCGGGGCATCCACATTACCTCTTTGGGGTAGAGACACAGGCTATAGGGCTAGGTAATTATGCGACTAACGTTTTTGCTGCGATTGGCATAGAGGCAGTTGCTATTGCAGCCATGCTTGGGTATTATTTCACTCAAGAAGCAAAAAATGGTATTCAACGAACTACAAAAAATAAAGCTTCCATTATAGGATTATTTGTTTTTGGTATTGTCTTTATGTTATCGATTGCGACTACTTCATTTAGGGAGTTGTTTGGTATTCCTGAATTTGATTTAGGATTCAACTCCAGTGTACCAACTTTGATTATGACCTACTTGGGTATGATATTTTATTTGAATTATTTTGTGCCGAAATACAGTGTTGTGCATAAGTAACTCGCTGTATTTCTAAAGTCCGGATAATCATTACCTTTGTGCAAATAATCAAAGCCAAAGAAAGTGGAATCAATCATACAAGACATTTTTAAAGACGTAGTACTTACCGAAGAGGAAGCGCAATTGTTGTTTAGTAAATTGGAAAAAGTAAGTCTTAAGAAGGGCGATTTTTTGCTAAAAGCAAAGGAGGAAGTGCATGATATCCATTACATTCATGAAGGTTGTTTGCGCACCTATTTTAAAGATCATTTAGAAAAAGAGCATACGCTACAATTTGCAATAAGAGGGTGGTGGATTAGTGATTATATTGCTTTGTTTGGAAAAGGGGAAAATAAATCAGTCTCTTACATTGAATGTATAAAAGATGCTACCTTGTTCAAAATTTCAAAGAAGAACTTTGATTTGCTTTGTGATGAAATTCCAAAGGTAAACCGCTTTCATATTAGCAATTTAGAATTGGCATTTGCTGCTTTCCAAAAACGAATTCTTGAAAACCTAACCCTATCTGCAAAAGAACGCTACCTCAATTTTGTTCGAACTTATCCTAACATAGAGCAGAACGTAAAGAATTACCACATTGCTTCCTTCCTAGGAGTTACTACCGAAAGCTTAAGTAGAATCCGAAAGGAAATTGCAAACCAATAACTTAAGCGAATTCTTTCTTACCATACATCAATTTTTTACAACTTAGATATGGGCTATCTTTGCACCTCATTTAAAAGAAAAAGATGTTAAAAAAATTATTAGGTATCGCACCCAAACTAGAGTCAGATGGCTCTTACAGTCCTTCAAAGTTAGCTTTGAAATTAGCTACTGTTGATAAAACAGATTTCGAAAACATTTCATACCCAAAGTATCAAGGCCAACGTTCTAAGATTTTAGCGATTTTTACTGAAAAGAAAAACATGACCATGAAAAATGGTAAAATGTTTTCTACAGGTAATCATCCGGTAGAAGCTTTGTTGCCTATGCTGCACCTGAGAAATGCAGGTTTTGATTTTGAAATTGCTACACCAACTGGTAAGCCAGTAGTTTTTGAAATGTGGGCTTTCCCAAATAAGGATGAACATGTAAAATCTATTTACAATCAATACAAGTCAAGTTTTGAGCAACCCAAAAAACTACAAGACTTTGTTGCCAATTCTTTTACCAAGGTTGATACATACGCAGCCGTCTTTATCCCCGGTGGACACGGAGCTATGTTGGGTATTCCAGAAGATAAAAATGTTGGAAAAATATTGAATTGGGCACATGGAAACGATCTATTTACCATAACGCTTTGTCACGGACCAGGCGCACTTTTATCAACAACACTCAATAAGCAAAAATTTCTTTACGAAGGATATAACATGGCGGTGTTCCCAGATTCAGTAGACAAACAAACACCTATGATTGGTTATTTGCCAGGGCATATGCCAAGAGGATTGAGCGAAAAGCTAAAGAGCTTAGGAGCTAATTTAATGAATAAAAAATCAGACGACACCGTTTGTTTGGATCGAAAATTAATTACTGGTGCAAGTCCTTTAGCGTCTAATGCTTTGGGCAAACTAGCGGCTAATACTTTGTTGAAAGAATTGAAATAAGGATTATGAAATTGATTTAAAAAAATAAAAATGGAATTACTAAATAAATTAAACTGGCGTTACGCCGCAAAAGCCATGAATGGGGAAAAAGTCCCTCAAGCCAAAGTGGACAATATAATAGAAGCGATATCACTTGCTCCGACATCAAGTGGACTACAGCCCTTCGAGGTTTATGTCATAACAAATCAGGAAGTAAAAGAAAAGATAAAACCAATCGCTTGGAATCAATCTGTGGTTACTGATTGTTCACACTTGTTGGTCTTTGCCGCTTGGGATACCTATACGGCAGATCGAATCAATAAGATGTTTGATTTGACCAATACGATCAGAGGATTTAAAAATGAAGGTTGGGAAAATTATCGCCAAATGCTACTCGGTAGTTATCCGCAAAAAGAGGCAGAAGAAAACTTCAACCATGCAGCGAAGCAAGCTTATATTGCACTTGGAAACGCGATGGTTGCTGCGGCATTCGAAGAAGTAGACAGCACTCCGATGGAAGGTTTTGATGCCACCGCATTGGATGAAATACTAGGATTGAAAGAGAAGGGTTTGAAAAGCTGTGTGATGCTTACGTTAGGATATAGAGCTGCTGATAATGATTGGTTGGTCAAACTTAAAAAGGTTAGAAAACCTAAATCGGATTTGATTACGGAAATTGCATAATTGATGTGTAATTTTGAATAGAAAAAGGTGAGTAAGATGAAGAGGTCTTATTCACTTTTTTTGTTTGGTGTTTTCTGTGCTTCTAGGTTTGCGTTTAGTATCGCATTTCGTTTTTAAGTAGGATGACCTAATTATTTGCATATTATGACTGAGGATATTTTTTTCTTAGACAAGTTATTTTTAGAAGGAATAGCCTTAGCTATTGCTGAGAAAAATAACGAAGTATAAGGAAAAAAGATTCCGTCATTAATTGATAAATAATTATGTCAACCTACTT
>CALGLS010000586.1 GCA_937959375.1 uncultured Saprospiraceae bacterium | reverse complement strand
ATTCCCGCCAGGGAAAATCCACAACAACTACCGAACCCGCAAATCCAAATAAACCGGATAGTGATCACTAAAGCCACCATAATAATTTGGACCACCGTAGGTACGTGATGGAGTAGGACCGTATTTCTTATCATTGTAATTCAACCACTCTTCACTAAAGATCGCAGCATCCGTTGCAGATAACGAACAAGAGCCATCCAGCAAAGCAGAAGAAACAATAAACTGATCAAGCATATTCCAATTGCCTCTGTAGTTGTAAGTACCTTTACCCAATTTGTCAAGCGCAGAGGAGCAGTTGTATAATTCTGAAGCAGTTATCTTTTCAGAAGTAGGTTTTGCATTAAGTGTGTAAAGCAAACTGTTGTTGTCCGGCTCATCATTGAAGTCACCAGTGATGATGATATTTGCTTTTGGATCTTCTTTAAAAATCTTCATTGTTTCTTTGCGAAGTTGCGTCGCTACGTAAACGCGCTTTGGCTCACTAGCCTCTAAACCACCTCTTCGTGATGGCCAGTGATTGATGAAGAAGTGCATCTTTTCTTTTCCTCGAAAGGTACCTTTTACATGAAGGATATCACGAGTGGTGTAATCCTCTACGATTTCTTTTGGAAAATCAATACGCGTGATATTGGTTGCTTCCACAGAAAAAAGTGAACTCATATAAAGCATGCCCACGTCGATTCCTCGAAAGTCAGGTGACTCCTGATGCGCATATTTATAACCGTAGTCCTTCAATGAAGTTTTGTTAATCAAGTCCTCTAAGACTTTTGCATTCTCAACCTCACAAACACCAATGATAGGAGGGTACCCCATTTCCTGAAACACCTTTGCTAGGTTATCCAATTTCTTCTGATAGCGATCAGCCGTCCATTCTTTTTTACCGGTTGGTGTGAACTCTTCGTCAGCTTTATCAGGAGCATCTTCAAGGTCAAATAGATTTTCAACATTATAAAACGCGATTCGATAGGCCCCCTCTTTTTTGAAGTCTTTAAGTTTGGTCTTCAATGGTGTAGCGCAGGCGCTGATGAGTATGATGACGAGTAGTGTAGGGATGATTCTTTTGATGAAGGTCATGTTTGAAATTTAGTTTGATTGATTTGGTGGGCAAATATACTTATAAATATTAGTCTGTGGTTAGGGTGATGTCAATCCTTGTTGATAGAAAGCATTGAAACAAAAACATCAATTATTAAACACAACTCCATTACGAACTTTTGCTCCTTCTTTTTTCCGGGTTTTCAAATCTTTTTTGATATGGTATTCTTGTTTTTTTATAACTAGCTTCCACCAATAAATCGCAGGAATTAAACCTCCCGAATGCTTCTCAAGTCGATACATCAATTCAATGTTTGGCTCCTCTCTGTCATTAAGTAAGCGACTAAATCGAGTATAGTGTACATCTAAATTTTCTGAAACGCTTTTCTTGGTTCGATTTAGAATTCTTACGTATTCCCCTAAGTTTTTTCCAAAGCTATTTGTTGGTATGAAAGGTTCATTGTTAATATAACTTTCCAATAAAAATTTAAATCGAAGTAACTCAGAATAGATGCGTTGTTCCTCAGTTCTTTCACGCATCAATTTAAAACGAAATGCTTTAATTTTTTCGTTAGATTTTTTTAATTCTTCTTTTGTTAAATCTTTTGGAATTAACATGTAATCAGCAATTCCCTCTTCCGCCATCTCCTTCTTGAGTTGCTTATATATTTTTTCATGCTTTTTCATGACTGAGTTATTTATTGTTAATTTGACGCCCTCAACCACGCGTACTCAAATGCCGCAACCAATGATCCACCAGCACCAAAGCAGCCATGGCTTCCACTATCGGCACCGCTCGAGGTACCACACAAGGATCATGTCGACCCCGCCCCGCAACCTTAGCTGCTGCGCCATCTCTGTCAACACTATCTTGTTCCGGAATGATCGTTGCCACCGGCTTAAACGCAGCTTTAAAATAGATGTCCATTCCGTTGGAAATACCACCTTGAACACCACCTGAGAAGTTGGTCTCGGTTTTTATGTCACCATCTACATTGACAAACTTATCATTATGCTCAGAACCTTTTTTAGTTACACCTTCAAACCCCGAACCGTATTCAAATCCCTTGCAAGCATTGATACTCAATGTCGCCTTGCCAAGGTCAGCATGTAGTTTGTCAAAAACGGGTTCGCCCAATCCCGCAGGACATCCTTTGATCACACAAGTAATCACGCCACCAGTGGTATCACCAGCCTTTTTTATTTTGCTGATGTAGTCAATCATTTTTTCGGCATAAATTGGATCAGGGCATCTGACAATATTTGATTCTGTTTGGCTCAGGTCCAACTGCTGATAAGATTTTTCCATGGCAATGGTACCTACCTGACTGACGTATGCTTGGACGCTAATTCCATGCTTTCGCAAAAGCGCCATTGCTATAGCACCAGCTGCCACTCGAGCGGCAGTTTCTCTAGCTGAAGAACGGCCTCCTCCTCGGTAATCGCGGTGACCATATTTTGCATCATAAGTGAAGTCGGCATGCGAAGGGCGATAAAGATCCTTGATGTGAGAATAATCTTTAGAACGAGCATCTTCGTTAAAGAGTACCATCGTGATGGGCATACCAGTTGTTTTGCCTTCAAATATTCCTGAGAGAATATTGATCGTGTCTTTCTCTTTTCTCTGAGTTACAATTTTTGATTGCCCTGGGCGACGACGATCCAACTCTTTTTGAATGGTTTCAATATCTATTTCTAAACCAGATGGACAGCCATCAATAATGACACCAAGCGCCTCGCCATGTGATTCCCCAAAAGTCGTAATCCGAAATATTTGTCCAAATGAATTTCCTGGCATTGTAGCTAATTGTTGAAGTTGCTTAAGAATTGTAATTAAGCCGCTAAGGTAAGAAGAAAAGAGAAAGATCACGAATGCTTCGGTGATAGGAGGGGCACAAAAAAAACCATAAAGAGCGCCGGTGAATTTAAGGAAATCACGCCCGGGTTCTTTATGGTTGTATATGGAATATTATAACAGCCTTGTTTGATTCGAACTTTGAAGTTGGCACTTTCGCCACTTGTTTAAAGTTCTAGATGCGGTTTCAATTTAGTCTGATGACCGCTTCTGTTTGTACAGACAGGCTGATTGTCTAAAAGGGTTGGGTAAAATTGAAAAAAAACTTCATTTTTTTACAATTTCACAAATCTCAAAGGTAAATTCAATTGTTCGTTACAAACTTTTAAGACATAGGTCCCTTTTGGTAAATAATTGATATTCAGTGAGTAAGGGGTTGTTAATTCACTTATTTCTATCGTCTGATCGGATAATAATTTACCGGTAAGGTCATATATCGCTAAAACAGCATTTCCTTTAAAGAAATTAGCTGCGTTCAGCTGCAATGTCAGTTGGTTCGTTGCGGGATTCGGAAAAGCGTTGATCTCTATAAGCTTATCTTCTAAGCTAGCACTTACGATTGGGCTTACACTAAATTTACCATCTACATCTATCTGCTTCAGTCGATAATAGTAAATAACACCAGCTTCAACTTCCCGATCCGTAAAGCTGTAATTCTGTAAAGAACTGGTATTCCCGTTCAAGGTTGGAATCCATGAAACCTTCTCAAAACCAATACGAGTTGGATCTATTGTTCGCTCAAGCTCGAAACCAGTATTCCCAATTTCGCTAGCTGTTTGCCAATCTATAACAATTGCCTGATCGCGTGGACTTGCTTTTAATTTTACCAACTCAACAGGTAGTGGATCTGATCTCATATAGAAATCAGAGATTGCGGAATTAGCGGTAAGTGGACATTCGTTTTTTGAAACAACTCTCCAATAAACGTCCAAGTTATTTTCAGCGAACTCATAGCTCGTACTCGTTCCAGTGATATCAGCTAAGGTGTAATCAATAGTAGAAAAAGTCGCATCAAATGAAATTTCTACATCGTAACTAGTTGCGTCTTGTCCAGGGTTCCAACTAAAGTTGACAATTGGCTCTGATTGAGTAGTACCATCAACTGGCAACAGTGGTGTGGCTGCAGTAGGCGTTGAACCTTCAATAACAAAACTTAAAACGATACGGTTGACCGGAGCTTCCGTCCCTGTTATCAGAAAAGAATAATTTCCATTAGCGAGTCCAGCAGTATTAGAAATGGTAAGTGTTGTTGAAGAATTTATTGGTAATGGGTTGGTACCAAAAGTAGCTACTACTCCAGAAGGCAATCCTGTGATGGTTAAGTTGTCGCTATTCGTAACACCAGCAAAAGCATTGTTGTTGATTGTAAATACCGCATCTTCACTTGGGCAAATAGTATCTACTCCAGTACCTTCCATTGAGATAACATTATGCGGCAATTGTGGGTCAACTACAAATAGACCTTGCTCAATACCATTGATCAAAAGAGAACCACTATCAAAATATGGATAAACACTCCAAGCGCCATTGAAACTAGCATTGTTATTAGAAGGATAGATGTCAAAGTAAGCAACTTCTGTTGGTGGGTTGTTGTCCAAATCACTGATGTCTAAGATTCGAAGTCCTGCTCTATAATTGGCTTGATAAACGTAAGGACCTTTCACATATAGATTGTGATCAATTGCGATTTCAGAACTTTCAAAAACATACTTAGAAACTGGATTGTCTAAATCTGAGATATCCCAAATGAATGTTTTAGTAGGATTTCCAGTATTTCCTTCGTCGGTCTCATCGTTAAAAATAACATACTTTTGATCATCTGTAATCCATCCCTGATGCGTGTAAGAACTTCCAGCATAGGTCTGTCGCTTAATAATAGTTTGGTTGTCCATGTCAATGATCGTATAGGTATCAGTATTAAAACCAATACAGATTTGACGTCCGGTATAGTCGGTGTCTAAACCTCGATAGATAAAGCACATGGCATCATGCGTATAACCATCAGAGCTAAAACAATCTGTCCATACTGGATTTACCGGATCAGAAACATCATAGGTCGTAATACCACCACTACAAGTTCCACTCGTTCCAACAGGATAAATTAAATTCTTTTCAGGAAGCGCAACAATGTTATGTGCTCGGTCACTCGAACTAGGTAGGTTGATCCAGCCATCTTCATCAAATGTAAGAGGGGAGGAAGGCATCACATCCAGTCGATCCAAGTCAAATATTTGCACACCATGTCCACTTCGTTCACTTACGATATAGGCATGACCATTGGCCACTTTAATGTCTCTCCACACATTGTAAACATTGGGGACGTGACTAGGAAGAAAACCAATAACAATCGTTGCCAATGGATCAGTAACATCTACGAAGGTAACTCCATTGGTTAGTCCAACCAGTGCATATTCTCTACCTGTGGTTGGATGAGTCCATCCCCAAATGTCGTTACCTTCCTGTCCGGACGCTGCGCCAAGATCAGCAAGAGAAAGGTGTGTCAAAAGGTCAACATCATCACAAGGATAGACTCCCGCAAATCCGCCAGAGCAAGGTGTTTGAGCAAGTAAATGCATGCTAAAAGCACAAAAGAAGAAGGTACTTAAAAGGAGTGTAAGTTTTGGTTGATACATGTGAAAATTTGCTTTTATAAGGGTGCTCTACTCAAAAAAGTATTTGAGTAACTAAATGTAGAAACTACTTAACTCAAAATACGGAATTGAGACTTAAAATCCATACACCTGTCAAAATACTTTTATGTTTTGGTCGCGAATTAGGTGAGTTGTAAGGGTTTATACAAAGAGGTTTTTAAACATGCTCCTACTTGATGCCAATCATTTAGAATAGTTTTCCTTGTTGAGGTGGCGCTTTGTAAGGAACTTCGGTGATGAGATCTGAGTCATTGGTTGCGACTTTGTTTACTCGATTAGAAACGGTATATGCTCGCATAGCATCATCTGGATAGGGTTGAATCAATTGGAGTGCATCCTTAGTGGGTAATTTGGGATCAATCCAAAGTTGTTCCTGCTCCGGTAACAAAATGGCAGGCATTCGATTATGAATCGGCGCCATTAGTTTATTGGCGGCTTGTGTGATCACACTAAAGGAGTAAATCAATTCCTTATTTGGTGAAAGCCACTTTTCCCATATCCCTGCTACAGCAAATACTTGACTATCCTGAAGTGTAATCCGATAAGGTACTTTTCCGTGGTCTGTATTTTTCCATTCATAAAATCCATCAAAAGGAATCAAGCACCTACGTTGCTCAATGGCATGTTTGAAAGCACTCTTTTCTGTAATCGTTTCTATTCGAGCATTGATCATTTTACTTCCAATCTTTGCCTCCTTCGCCCAGTAGGGGATCAATCCCCATTTGAACAGTTGAAAATGCGTACTGTCCTCATTCGTTATGACTGGATGTAAGTGGGTAGGAGCAATATTAAAATTGGGCAAAGGATTGTACCGTTCTAATTCATCAGAATAGAAACTGGCCATGAATCGTTTTTCCAATTCTTTTTCAACCGTACTGAGTGAAGCTCTGCCACACATAATTTATTTTTTTGCAAGATACGATGTTTTGGAATTAGAATTAGAATGTGAATTAGAATTAGAATTAGAATGTGAATGTGAATGTGAATGTGAATGTGAATGGTCCTCAGTCGTGTTTGAATGGAAACTTGCCTAGCCAACGGATAGATGGGAATGAGGAATCTGTTTTAGCGTCAGGCAAGATTAGGGTGTCCTTCTAACGCAGTGCTACGACCGAGTGAAAACTGCTATTGTAGCTGTAACCTGTCCTATCGGCCAGGCAGGCTTAACTGTAACTTTGACTGAAAAAAGGGAATGGAAATTTGCCTGTCGGCAGTCGAGGTAGGAGTTAGAATGCCCCAATGACACGATATGTTGCGCGCAGATTTCCCTTTAGGGATTAAGGGCGAGCGTTGGGAATAGGAATATCGCCCTTCTGATATAGCATCCACAATTAGATTAAATTCTAACTTTGATTTCCCGATTTTGTCAAAACAAAAAAATCCCAACTCAAAACGAGCCGGGATTCCAGGGGGTAAATACACTTTCAAAAAATCTTAGCACTTTGATATTTGAACGATCAAAGTACATGTTCAATATGGGATAAAAACTTGTTATTCGTTTTTGTAATAGCGTATAATAGCTTGTACGTCTTTGTTTAACTTTAGTTCAGGATTGAGGTCAAAAAGAAGTGCATGTTTATCAAAATCTTCGAGCAAACCTTCTTTCAAAAACTCAAGTGCTTCCTTGCGTTGATCTTTCATGAAGTAACATACGGCATTGCAGTAGTACATTTCGGGGCAGATCGTATATTTATCAGCTTCTTCCAAA
>CALGLS010000585.1 GCA_937959375.1 uncultured Saprospiraceae bacterium | reverse complement strand
TGGAAACTTCCGTCTTCGGTCTCCCGACTTCCGTCTTCTTTTTATCTCAAAATAGTAATATCTCCACGTTTCAGAATTGTCTCTCCGTCCAACTCACATTTCACTTCCAACATGTAAATGTAAACGCCTTCACCTAATGGCTGACCTTTAAAGGTACCATTCCAACTCTCAAACTTATCAGTCGTTTCAAAAACTAAAGCTCCCCAACGATTGAATACACGGAACACTTCAATATTCTCGATGGTTGGTGAAATTTGCAATTCTAACTCATCATTAAAACCATCTCCATTTGGCGAGAATGCATTCGGAACACCGAACAATTCTTCTGGACATGAATAAAGTTCTTGAATCGTTACTCGTTGTTCAACCACACAACCCGTTGCTGGATCAGTGACGGTCAGCGTATAAGTCGTTGTGCTATCTGGCGTAACCGTTGGATTTTGACAAGTAGTACATGACAACCCTGCTGCTGGTGACCATTCAAACTCTAAAGCAGTTTCTTGAAGTAGCGTTACAACAAGGTCTACTGTTTGTCCTGGTATGAAGAACCGAACATCTTCTGTTCTGTATTGAGGCACCTCATTTACAAAGATGGTAGCCGTCGCTGTATCTGGATTACAAGATGACAACTGCCCCGTTACAAAATAAGTCGTCGTCGCTTCTGGAGAAACTACAGGATCAGGAATATCAAATTGAGTTAGACTAACATCTGGTCTCCACTGATAGGTATCGGCTTCTCCAAATATTTCTAACATTATGCTGTCACCTGCACAAATAGTCATATCCATTCCAGATATTTCTGTATTTTCGTTTACTTGAACAAGCATTGAATCTTGAATTACACAATCACCATTTGTAACGGTCATGTAATAAGTCGTTTCAAAAGCTGGTAATACACTTGGCGTTAAACTCGTTGGATCAGACATACCAGCGCTTGGCGACCAAGACACCACACCTTCCCCTACTCCTGCGAGATCGGTAGCTTCACCATCACAAATAACCAGATCATCCCCCGCGTCAACAGCCGATGCTGGCACCACATTTACCACTAAGGTATCGAGTATCATACATCCAATATCAGAAGTAGCCGAAACCACATAAGATATTGTTTGATCAGGAAAAGCAACTGGATCTTCACAGTAAGTACAAGTAAGGTTTTCTGGGTTCACCCAATGTGGGTTATCACCTGAATTTAACGAAAGTTGGATTGAATCACCTTCACAAATAGTCCGGTCTTCACCAGCAAAAGGATAGGATTCATCAACCACTGTCACTGTTACAGAATCTTGGGCAGAACATCCACCTTCATTCGTAACAGTTACCACATAAGTTGTCGTTGCCTGTGGTGAAGCAACCGGGTTAAAACACCCATCATAACAACTCAAACCCGCTATCGAGCTATCCCACTGATATGACGAAAAGCTATCGCCACCTCCTGCTACTAGCTGGACAATACTGCCCATACAAATAGAGGTATCAGAAGATAAAGTTATGACTGGTACAGCAAAAGGTCGAACATTAAGTGTTACACTTTCTACCGAGGTACAACCAAACGAATTGGTGGTAGTCAAGGTATAAGTCGTCGTATCCAGTGGGCTCACCGTTGGAACCGCACAGTTGGTACAACTAAGTGTTGGGTGTGCATCCCATTGGAATGAATACCCTGTTGTATCTATCCCAAACGTAGGCGATAATGCTACGACTTCTCCTTGACAAATTGTTGTCGGAGCTTGGAACGAAACTTCTGGTAAAGGATAAACAATTATCACTTCATCAGATGTTTGTGTACAGCCTTCTTCCGAAGAAACGGTGAGTGTAACATTAAAGGTACTGTTTTGAGTGTCCTCAAAAACGTGATTTGGATTTTGCTCTATTGAATTTGTTGATTGATCATCAAAGGACCAATCCCATTGAGCGATTGTACTATTTTCAACTGTTGATTGATCTGTAAATTGTACTGACAACGGATCACATCCTGAAGTTGGCGCAGCAGTAAATATTGCTTCTGGAATAGCTCCTACTCCGATAAAGTTTGGCCTTACAAAAGTATCTAAACAAATTCCATTTCCTGCAATTAATTGCACATCAAAAAGTCCTAAGGTATCGTAATCAACTCCTACACTTTGGTTATTACTAGTAAAAGGAATTGCGCCTGGGAAGGTCCATTCATTAAATTCAATTGGATGACTAGTGGCTGTTAGATTAATGAAATTTGTAAAGGTTTCTCCAGCACAAAGGGCCGTATCTGTTGCCATAAAATCAATATCCAAGCTAGCAATTACAATGGTATCTGGTGATTCTAAAACACGGGTACATCCTGCATTGTCTTCTAAGATTAATTTTGGAACGTAATTTCCCGCTTCTTGATATGTGTAAACTAAGGAATCATACAAGACAGAAGCCGTAGAACTTTGATCTCCATTTCCGAAATCCCAAGTATAATCGTAAGCTTCAACGGAAGAAGCCACAAAGGTAATCGGTGCTGGAGAACAAGCGGTATCTTGATCAAAACCAAAGGAACCAACGGGTCCTTCTAGTACGATGTAATTTGGAATCGTCAAGGTATCTAAGCAAGTTGCAATAGAGCTCACGATTAATGTTACATCATATACTCCTGGTTCAGTATAAATGTGTGGAACGTTTTCTGAATTTGACAAACCACTGTTATCTCCAAAATTCCATTCGAATGAAGTAGCGTTTTGAGAAGTACTTTCAAAATTCACCAAAAGTGGCGGACAAAATCCATTGGTTGTGTCTGCTATGAATGCAGCTACAGGATTTAATATTTGAACATAATCTTGCTTGCAATTTACATACTCACAACCATTTACATCTGTTACAGTTAAACAAACCGTATAAGTTCCTTCTTGTTGGTATTGATGTGTAACCAGTGAATCAGAGCCAGTTGTTCCATCTCCAAAATCCCAAAGATAGGTTAATGAATCAACGGATGGCAAGGCAACAAAGTCAACCACTGAAGTCGTACAACCAAAGGTGTCCGCTTCGAATTCTGTATGTGGAGACGTTACGTTTATAATATGTGTTCTTTGAAGGGTATCAAAACATCCCCAATCATCCGTTGCTATTAATTGAACATTAAACCAACCTGTTGTATCAAAGGTATAGTCAGGACTTTGTTCTGTCAAAGGAGCTCCTGGAATTTGAGGTACCGTCCATTCCCATTGGTCAATATTCCCAAAAAGACTTGAAGAATTATCTAGGAAAGTAGTTGTAAATGGTGTACACCCAGTAGGTGGGAATGCATCTAAATTTGCCGTCACTTCATTGACAAAAACGGTATCTGTAAACACAATACTATCTTGACAACCATTGATATCGGTAATCACAAGTTTCATATCAAAAAACTTCCCTGGTTCCGTAAGGGTAAGTATTGGTGAATTTGTCCCTACAGGAATTGTATCTGGTAAGGTGGAATTCAACCACTCAAAAGTATATTCAGATCCAAAATTACTTAAGTCAATAATTTCGACATCTAAAGGCAAACAACCTGTCCTTGGCGTAATATCAAAACTTGCTTGAGGAACACCGATGGTTACATTTTGCTCTAAGGTATCTACACAACCGGTTGAATCGTTAAAAACATATTGATTGATAAAATAATTACCTTCCGCAGGATAAGTAAACTGAGGATTGGCTACACTTGTAGTATCTGTCTCTACCCCATTCACACCAAAGTCATAAAAGATAGAAGTTGCACCAATGGATGTATCGTCAATTTCGATGGTAAAGTAATCTATACATGAAGTAATGATGCTAAAACCTGCTAATGGTGGATCAATATGAATTGCACTATCAATCGTAATCTCATTCGTACAACCAAGATGAGACACCTCAAGCATTACATTAAAAGGTCCAACATCAGTATACTCATATACTGGTTCCTCTTCTTCAGAAGCGCCCCCATCACCAAAGTCCCATTCCCATTCATCCGCAAAATCACTTGATAAGTTGGTAAACGTGATTGGTTCTTCAATACAAGCGGTGTCTGGATCAACTGCAAAATTTGCAACTGGCATCAGACCAACTCCTATTCTATCTAAGAAAATGGATGTATCTACACAGCCTAAGCTATTTGTCGTAATCAATTGTATTTCATATCGACCAGTATCCGTTAAAACCATTTGAGGAAACTCATCGGTTGAATTAACGACTACCGCAGGTGCCGTTGAGTTATTGACAACCGTCCACTCCCAATTGGTAATTGGTGCATAAGAATTTGATGTACTAGCTAATTGAGCTGATAATGGAGTACAGTCAAATTGATCCGGAGTGATAAAAGTACTTTCCATTGAGAAAACTCGAACGGTATCCTCGCTAGAATTTATACAACCATCCGCACTGGTAATATTTAAAGTTACGATGTATAGACCAAAGGTATCATAACTATGCGTTGGCATTTGATCGGTACTTGTTGTCCCATCTCCAAAATCCCATTCGTACGTATTGACACCAGTTGCCTGACTTGTAAAATTCACATCATGCGGCAAATCACAACCAAGTGGACTATCAATTATGAAATCAGAATTGGGAGAGGGTTTTACATTTATACAGGTAGGTGCGTTTAAAGATGCATTACAACCATTGTTGTATCGAATCACAGAAATTAAATAACATCCCGGCGTCGTATAGGTATGTGTTGGATTTGCTTCAGTACTTGTTGTCCCATCTCCAAAACTCCACCAAATACTATCGGCAGGTTCTGTTGAAGTGTCAACAATATCAACAGTCAAATCTTCACAACCCTCTTGAGGTGTATAAGTAAATGAGGCTGAGGTTCCTACTTTTATATAGTCTGTCAGAATAAGCGTATCTCTACACCCGGAGAGAAAATGTTGTCCAATCAACATAACAGTATACGTTCCAGTAGAACTATATATGATTCCAGGAGGGCTAGCTCCTGAGAAAGTAGCACCGTTACCAAAATCCCAAAAGTAATTTACGCCAGGTTCGATGGCATTGTTTGTAAAGTTAGCTTGAAAAGGCGCAGTACAGGCACTTGTTTGCGGAGCTGAGGCATCTAAGGTTGGCTTATCAACTGCCGTTATAAAATCGTTTTTTACTATGGTATTTGTACAACCATTTTCATCTGTAATAGTTAAGCTTACAGAAAAATCATCAGCTGTACTATAAACAGTTGATATTTCAGGAGCTGTGCCGTCATCTGTAATTACACCTGCTGAACCTCCTACTCCCCAAATCCATTCAACGATAGCACCAGAGTTACTAGTAGATAAATCTTCAAACACAACTGACAATGGCGCACAACCCATTAATGGATCTGCAGTGAATTCTGGATTTGGTAAATCAAGTACTTCTATAAAGTCATCTTTACATAAAGAACCTTGATTCCCTTGAATATCTGTTACAGTAAGACAAATTGTATACGTTCCAATATTGTTGTAAATGTGACCAGGGCTTGCACTAGTAGAGGTGATACCATCCAGATCCCACGACCAAGATACGATGGCTCCTTCAGTAGAAGTAGATAGATCATTAAATGAAGCATTGACACTGCTACATCCTGTGGTCTGGTTTGCTGTAAAATCAACAGTGATTTGACCATAGAGGTTGGCAAACGATATAGAAATCATTACCATTATTAACAAAAAGGTATTCGTCCTCATAATTTTTAATTTAGCAGAAACTCAACGTGTCATTTTATTTGGGGCCACTATGTACTGCTAAATAATGTGCGTTCTTAAGTGTCTTTTCGATAAACCAATATGTTCATTAAATGCTAGTACACCCTAACGAAACCAAATTTGGTGCCGATGCGTAGTTACTGTACTAGCAGAAAAGAGGGCGACTTATTTTATTTATTTTAAATGTATTTTATTCCTAAACAACAAATAAGGATTAATCAGTTGAATACAAATAAGGAATTTCAACATACTAGCTTTTCTAAGGTGTTTTAACTCATAAAAAAAGCACGAAAGAAAATCTCTTCCGTGCCTTTTTGTCTAAAATTAGACAGCATATTTATATCTGTAAAGCTTATCGCATTATCGTAATATCTCCGCTCTTTGTGACAGTACTATTATCCAAACTACACACAAATTTAAGCACATAAACGTAGACTCCTTCTTGTACAATATTGCCTTTGAATTTACCATCCCAAGCACCGTATTTATCGGTTGATTCATAAACCAATCCTCCCCAACGATTAAACACCTGAAACAACTGTACCTCATCAATGGTTGGTGAAACAATTAATCTCAACCTATCATTCACACCATCATCATTTGGAGAAAATGCATTTGGAACGCCTACCAACTTATCGCTACATGCAGTTAGCTCAACTAAGTTTATCTCTGTAATATAAACACAGCCGGTAAGGTCATCTGTTACGGTAAGAGTATACGTTGTATTATCCTCTGGCGACCAAACGGTCGGGCTGATACAATCACTACAACTAAGACCTTCTGCAGGAAACCATTCGTAAGTAAAGCTTCCTGTAGCAAAGTTTCTTGGCGAAATGGTAATTGGCACTTCCGGCAAAAAGTACAACATCTCTTCTAAATAGAAATCGGGTGTAGGGTTTACGTTGACCGTAAATCCAACGGTCGCTTCTTCACAGGTTGACAAAGAAGCTACTACCGAAAACGCTGTCGTTTCACTTAGCGTAACAACGGGATTAGCAGCAGTAGGATCTGAAAATAATTCAGCAGGACTCCAGGCATAAGTATCAGCGAAACCTTCCACTCCTAAAGCCAGCTCCTCCCCTTCACAAATGGTCATATCATCAATAGAAATGACTGTTTCTTCATTGACTAAAACTTCAACCGAGTCTGTAATAATACAATCTCCGTTCGTTACAGTCAGATAATAAGTCGTCGTACTATTTGGTAGTGCCTCCGGATTTAGAATCGAAGCATCACTCAAAGAACTAGATGGAGTCCAAACAACATCTCCTTCACCGTATCCATTAATCACAACAGCATCTCCGAGGCAAGCGACTAGATCATCTCCTGCACCGACCTCATCATAATCAACGACACTTACAACTACCGTATCAATAATTGGACAACCGATATCTGTAATAACTTGAACCACATAAGTCACTGAGGTATCAGGACTGGCAATCGGATCAGGACAGTAAGCACATGTAAGTCCATCCGATACACTCCAAAATGGATTATTACCAAAATCAGCTAACAAACTTGTTGAATCTCCTTGGCAAATTACTACATCATCTCCAGCAAACTCTTGAAACTGATCTACAATATCAACTGACATGGAATCAATCGCAGTACAACCATGTACGGAGGTAACGGTCACTACATAAGTCGAGTTCTCTAATGGTGAAGCAACTGGATTATAACAATCATCATAACAACTTAATCCCGGTGTACTATTATCCCATTGATAGGAATATATTGTTACATCAGGTCCAGCACTAACTTGGATTTGTGTGATCTCATTGGCACAAATAGTGGTATCAGGAGAAATCTCAATAACGGGTGCTGCATATGGTTTCACATCTACCGTTATCTCACTAGATGACTGACAACCTTCGGGGCTAAAAACAACAAAGGTATAGGTTGTGGTATCATTAGGACTTGCAAAAGGATTGAGACAATTGACACAACTCAAATCAGTAGCCGGAGTCCAATAAAAATCTACACCAGTGGTGTCGCCAAAAATAGTTGCTTCTAATTGCGTCACTTCTCCCATACAAATCTCTACATCAGAACCTGCGCTTACATTGACCAAAGGATAAACGGTTATTTGATCAAAGGTATCTGACCGACAACCTGCATCAGAAGTAACTTCTAATGTAACCGGCATATTTATACCCGCGTTAAAAACGTGAGCAGGGTTTTCTAAATCTGAGGTAACTCCTCCTCCAAAATCCCAATTCCATTCCGAAATAACTCCAGTACTCACTGAAGACATATCCGTAAAATTGACCAACAATGGATCACATCCAGCGTCTTGAGACATATCAAAATTAGCAACAGGAACAGCACCAACCTTGATGTAGTCTGCCTTTACGATAGTGTCTGAACAAATGCCATTATGAGCAATAAAGGTAACGTCATGAAATCCTGGAGCATCGTATTCCACCTCTACTCCAAAAGCAGTAGATGAAGGAGGTGTTCCATTTTCAAAAAACCATTCTACCTCTGTCAATGGAATTGTATCATTGAGAATAATAGAGAAAATCACACCATCAGGATCATTGCCACACAAGGAAGTTTCTGAAGCTAGAAAATCTACATCTATTCCTGAAACGTGGATATTGCCTATAGAAGGTAAGGTCCTAAAACAACCTGAATTATTTAGAAAACTCAAGGTTGGCATATAAACACCTGGTTCATCATAGGTGAACGTAATCGTTTGTGAAAGCAATTGTGTATCACTTGTATCAAGTACCCCTGTTCCAAAATCCCAAATGTAAGTATAGAAGTCAACTGAGGTTGCAGTAAACGTTATTTCAGCTGGAGCACAAGTGGTGTCAATAGAGAACGAATACTCCCCTTCTGGACCTTCTAATACAATAAGATCATCCACCACCAATGTGTCTGCACAAGTCGGCGTACTACTCGCAATCAAAGTTACTTCATAAACACCAGGAATTGTATAAATATGTGTAGGATCAACCAAGGTTGACAAACCACTATTATCACCAAAATTCCAATTGTAAGCACTTGCATTAATGGAGGTATTCGTAAAGTTAACGGGTAGCGGTGGACAGGACGCAAAGGTAGAATCCACAGTAAAACTTGCTACAGGATCTGCAATTAATAAGTCATTAAAACAATAGGAATCCTCACAACCATAAACGTCGGTTATACTCAGGCAAACAGCATATAATCCTTCATTTGCATAGGCATGAACAGGGTTCTCGTCTGTACTAAATTCTCCATCTCCAAAATCCCAACTATAAGATAAACTAGCACCTGAAGATGTATTGGTAAACGGAATTCCATTATCCGTACAACTCAAACTGTCAACAATAAACGATGCGCTAGGCAAGGTTACATCTATGTAATTTGTTTTTGTCATAGTATGTGAACAGCCCCAAGAATCTGTCGCAGTAAGGCTAATTGTATACAATCCTATATTGTTAAATGTAAACGTTGGATTTTGCAAGGTTGACGTTCCAAGTCCATCAAAATCCCATGACCATTCAACAATATTTGCAAACCAGTCATTGACAGAGATATCTTCGAATTGGACGGTCAAAGGCGCACATCCAGTTGTGATATCTGAAGTAAAATCAACAATCAAATCGTTTACCAATATGGTATCTGAGAAAACGGTGGTATCACTACACTCGTTGATGTCAGTAACAATCAGTGTGATGTTCTCTGTATAAGTTCCTGGAGCATTAAACGTAACCGTAGGATTTGGAACATCTACGTCAGATATAATTCCATTCGTTGAGCTCCAACTCCATTCCACTGCATCAATTGATTGGTCAATTAAATTAACCGTCAAAGGAGCACATCCTGTATTCGGATTTACATCAAATATAGCTTGAGGGTAGGTGATTTGAACCTCACTAGTTGTTGTATGATCACAACCAGTCTCTGCATTAAAAACAGTTTGTGAAACAATATAGGTTCCCTGACCGGGGAAAGTAAATTGTGGGTTGTAAACACTCGTTGTATCTGTAGTGCTTCCAGGTACACCAAAATCCCAAAAGACAGAATCAGCATCAATCGCTGTATTATTAAATAATCTTAAATCCGGTTCTTCACAAAAATTAATTACCTCAAAAGAGGCCACTGGAGACATCACGTGTATATAGTCATCGAATGAAATCGTGTTGACACAACCATTATTGATGACAATCAAACTAATATCGTAATAACCAGTATCGGTATAAAAGTATTCAGGGTTTTGCTCAACTGAAAATTCGCCATTTCCAAAATCCCAAAACCACTCATCTACATCTCCTGGTGTCAAATCTGTAAATTGGATAGGAATTTCGATACAAGTTTCAGTTGGATCTGCAACAAAGTTTACTTCAGGTGGAATACCAACCTCAACGGCTCCTTCAACAGTTATTGTATCCGTACAATCTAAGGTATTGGTAACAATTAAAGTTATGGTATACACGCCTGTATCTGCGATAGCAAAAGTAGGTGTTGTATCGGTTGAAGTATAAATATTTGCACCATCAACGACTTCCCATTCCCAGTTTGTAATTGGAGTAACGGAGGTAGAGTTATCTTCTAGTGTAATTTCCAAAGGGGCACATCCTTCGAAGTTTGTATTAATAATACTCGCTTCAAGTTCTTGTACATTGATCGTATTGATTAGCGTATCGTTTGTACAGCCATTTGGGCTAGTAACCGTCAGTACCACTGGAAATTCACCATAGGTGGTGTAGAAGTGTGTTGGATTTTGTAGGTCAGATGTGGTTCCATCTCCAAAGTCCCAAGACCAAGAGGTTGCCACCATAGATCCTCCAGTAAAATTCACAACATGTGGCAGCTCACATCCAATTAGATTATCATTGGTATACCAAACATCTGGTTCTTCAAAAACAAAAATACAGTTAGATGCAAACTCAGAAGAAACACAGCCATCGACATATCTCGTAAACATCACGGTGTAACAACCTGGATCTGTATAAACATGCACCGGATTGTTTTGTGTACTTGTATTGCCATCTCCAAAATCCCATACCACACTATCAGCAGGAAAGACAGAGTCATCTGAAAACGCTACCGTTAAATCTTCACAACCACTTTCCGGAGTGTAGCTAAAATTCATGGGGTAACCAACATTGATATAATCCTCTAAAACGTAGGTGTTAGAACAACCAGACATGATGTCTGTACCAATAACAGTAACGGTGTATGACCCCGATTGGTCATAGGAAATCGGTGGAGGGAATGGCCCAGAATAGGTATCACCATTTCCGAAATCCCACTCGAAGGTCAAGGCATTTACATCGCTGTTGTTTGTAAAATTAACATTGAAATTATTACCTGTACAATCGAAGGTATCGTTTGCCGAAACTAAAACTTCCGGCAATTCACTCACGTTGATATAATCCGGTTTAGAAACAAAACCGATACAACCATTATCATCTGTTATTGTCAAACTAACGGTATAAGCATCAGGAATATCATAGGTACAAGTCGCTGCAGGATTAGTACCGTCACCAATTACGGCACCACAAGATCCACCAAAATCCCAGAACCATTCGGTGATCGTTCCATCTTCAGAAGTTGAGGAATCAAAATAAGTAACATCAAGGGGTGTACACCCTGCTTCTTCCACTCCATAAAAATCAGCGACAGGAAGTTCATACACTTCAATCAAATCAGTATTACAAACCGTACAGGTATTATCTGCTTCATCGGTAACCGTCAGACAGATGGTGTAGTTACCTGCTAAGCCATAAATTCTTGAAGGACATTCTACCGTAGATGGTACTCCTCCTAAATCCCATTCCCAAGCGACAATATCACCAGCTGTGGAGACTGATAAATCGCAGAAACTAACGGACAAAGGAACACAGCCTGTATTTTGGGTAAAACTAAAATCACAGGTGATCTGGGCATTGAGATTGCTCATTGCTGCCAAACAGAAGAGAAAGCCAAGTAAAATGTTTTTTAACATCGCCACGAACAGTTTAGTCGATTGATAAATTCAGTTAAAGACCAAAGACGTCTTTTACTGATTTGATAGAACAATCAGATTTGTGTGTGGGACTATAACTTAAAGGGTGAGATTCTATTTCAATTTAAAAAAGAAACATATATGAATTCATCACAATATTCATTCCAAAACATAGATATCCAATGGTCAATTATGCAATGACCACTTATTGAATATTAATTTTTGACTCATTCAAACACTGAAAAAAGTCAATTTCTCTGGATTCCCGAAAGGGAAAAACCTATTTAATTGGGATAGCAATTGGTAAGAAATTTTACCAGGAAGAAGCAAACCTTAAAAGTTAAGTTCCTAAGCAACAAATATACAGCAAAAAGCAGCGATTACGCAAAAATACTACGTATTAAAATATATTATTATGTTAAAGGTTCTAAAAAACGTCAATTTCGTTTGATTTCAACGATTTCAACCCTTCTTTCTTCTGCTGCTGCAGGATGATAAATGGAGTTTCTTCTATCGTATAAGTCGTCACTTATAGCGGATGAAGCGGTAGTTTCACCAAATGAGCGTTCTGAGACAATCAATTGTCCAGCGTCAAGATATTGCTTAAACGTTTGAGCACGCCATGTCGCAAAATGATTGCGTACACTGCTAATTCTTCGCTGTCCTAGAGAGAGATTATAATCACTTTTTGCTCTTGGGCTGGTGAATCCTTTAACAAAGATTTCTACCCGTTCTCCAGCTTCTAATCTTACTAGTAAAATTTCAGAAAACAGATTTAAATGATCATAGCCTTTTTTGATCTTATTTTCGAAGAAAAAATCAATCTCATCTTCTGCATAATAACGATCATTTTCGGGTACAGGCTTGGAGTATTCTACTCTGTATTCATTTTTTAAACTGTAGTAAGAAAAAAATGTTTCCTCATATGACTTTTTTGTTGTAGTTCGACGAGTTCGGCGATCTGGTTCGTCATTATGGAAGTACAATGCGAGCGGAAGAAAGTCTTCTAATTTGGTAGGAACCTTCGGTTGAGTGGGCTCAATTGGCTTAAGAGGAGGCTCTAATTCAATTTCAATTTTAGGAACGTCTACAACAAGTTCTAAGGAATCTTCCATTGGAGGTTGTTCGATTATGTTGGTACTATCAATCACAAAATTCGCTTTGTAAATATCATTACAACAAGCTTTGTTCGTTTTTTCAAGATACATGGATCCTAATCGATTGGAAGCAAAGTAGGCCTGCGTTGAATCGGGATTAACGATGTAATACAAATCATTGTAACTACTGTTTAGTGGATACCCAGTGTGGGTAACTTCACCCCATTCTGAAGCATTCTTTTTAGCATAAAAAATATCATAACCTCCCATCCCTTGATAATGATCGGAACTAAAAAACAAGGTCTGTGTTTCATCATGAAAAAAGGGAGTCACTTCATTTCCTTCTGTATTAATCGCTTCCAAGTTTTTGGGTTCTGAAAATTTCTTTCCATTCACTTCAGTATACCAAATATCTAATCCACCTTTCCCTCCGGGTCTGTCAGAAACGAAATACAAGATTTCTTTGCCTGTATCTTTGTGATAACCAATACAAGGTTGCGTAGCGGTAGAGGCTTCGTCATTAATTGAATCTGGTAATTTTTTAGGTTTCACAACCCAACGCTTACGTTTATCTTTTTCACGATAAAAAAGTTGACATTTAATCGCTACACTATTTTCATACTCGCAGATGGTGAAGTAGATTCGTTTTTGATTTTTGCTAAAAGCAGTATGTGCCGTTAGCTTTTCATTGTCATTAAATTTTCGTGGCAAGGCTTTTCCTTTTGCACCTCGGATAGAGGCCAATACTTTACTAATCCGACGTGGCGGATCATTCTCATCATTCTTGTTTTTGAATCGAAAAGATGAGTAGTAAAGTGTGTCTCCTTTGAGTAGTGGACCAAACTCAGAATAACGTGTATTGACGCGTTTATTTAATTGACTTATTTTTAGCTCATCAGGTTCATTAACAAGCTCCATAGCATAGTCACAAGAAGTGATTTGGTGCTTCGCGTCTTCAACATATTCTTTGATCGTTGTTTCACCTTGTATGTATCTATTAAAATACTTTTTTGCCTTTTCGTAATCGCCTGTACTTTTGTAAATAACTGCTAACCAGTAATTTGTAAGCGGATAACTTCCCTTTTTAGTATTTGAAACAACTCGGTTGTAATACAACTCTGCTGTCTCAAAAGCATTATACATTCGCGCAACTTCCGCATACTTATACCAAAGCTCAGGCTTCTTATCATTAAACTCCATCGCTTCCTTGTAGTACTCTAAAGCCACACTGTAGTTCTTTTCTTTGTATGCTTTATCTCCAGCCTTGATAAAGGCTTTCATCGTCTGTGCATTTAGCAAAGTACCATTCAAAAAAACAGCCACTAAAATCAAAAGAATAACTCTCATAAATTCAATAAAATTGTAAACAAGTAATGTTTAAAAAATTGGACAAGCTTTGATCTCTTTTGTTGGACCTACTTTTGTCAAAATATATTCGATCGAAAGTTCTGGCCCTCCTCTACTGTTAGTTGCTCTCGTAAATCCTGAAAGATTAACATCGTAACTAAAGCCAACTTTCCACATCAAATAATGAACTTCAACTGATGGAATGATGGCATCATCTGCACCAACAAAACGATAAGACGTTTCAAACTGAACCGCCATTTCTTTTCCTCTTTGTTGACTCAACCAATATTTCACTCCTCCTCCAATCATACCTTCATTAAAAGCGCGCTGCCCCTGCCCTATGGCATGTATCAAATAACTTAGTTTGTCCGGACCAGCTATTTCAGCAATAGTATAAAGTGAAAAGCGCATGGGTAAACTAATTTCATCTACTTCCATAAAATTCACCTTAGGTCGATTCAAATGATGAATTCCAAGACCAAAATCAGCTGAACTTCGCCCACCATCTGGCTGCAAATGCCAATTAACTCCAGTACTCAGGTCAGTATAAGTTTTACTAGTGTTTCCAAAATTTTCACCCGTTGGATTTGTTTCCAGAAATATATCACCAAATTGATTTCCTAATTGTAATTTGTCAGTTTTAAAGGAGCGCTGTCCTGCACCCGCTTGAAATCCAAGGGTAATAACATTGCTTTCATTCATCACCTGCGAGTAGGACAAACTCAACATTACCTGACTCAATCCAAGTTCAGAATCACCTGCCTTGTCAGAATTAAGAATTATACCCGCTCCAAAAAAACCATTCTCAATCTTCTTATGCGAATAACGCATATCAAATGACCCAGAGAAGGTATTGTAATCCACAGGTACAGAA
>CALGLS010000584.1 GCA_937959375.1 uncultured Saprospiraceae bacterium | reverse complement strand
TCAATCCCCTCTACATACTTAGACTGCTTCGTCAAGCGAAACGGCAAATGCTGCATAATACGACTAGCCTCTGTTTCTTGATCTTCCGCATATTTCAATTCAACAATCACAGCAGGATCTTTTTGAAGAAACTTATGAAACTCAGGATGCTTATAAAGCTGATGAAATGCCAGATCCCAATCAATCGTGAGTCTTATTTTTTGATTTGGGGTCACCCAATATGAACGCTGATATGAATTTAACAAAACTGGTTGAAGTGCTTTGTATGTATGGAGTTTTTGATTGACAACTGCTTTTAATTCACCTAAGTTTTGAAGGGCGAAATTAGGAAGCGGATGATTCTCTTTATAACCAAGTAAGTTGTCTTTTACTTTGACTTCCAACACAGGATTTTGCATGATTTGCATAAACGATCCATACCATCGTACCCTATATTTTTTACGTTGCGCAATACCACTTTGATTTTCATGAAAGGTGGTAAAAGTCGCTGTATCGAAATACACATTATTGACTTGGCGGTTGGGAAAAGCCTTTTGGAAAGAAGCAGGATGCATACGAACAACCTGCTCAACTAAGTGAGCAGGCATTTGTTCGATTCTATATTTTCGTTCGTATCTCACAATTAGGTTTTGTGAGCGGATTAATCTTTTTGCAAAGAAACCATTTCTACAATTTCCAAACCATACCCTGGTAAAGCAACTCTACGTTTTGGATTATTAGAAATCAAACGGATTTTATTAACCCCCAATTCTCTAAGTATTTGAGCTCCGACTCCGTAATCACGTTGAATTTCTGAGGTCGTTTTGATACTATCTGGATCAGGTTCCGCAACTTTTGCAATCGCTTTAAGGTGATTCAAAATCGCATCTTGTTTTTCGCCATGACGCATGTACAATAAAATACCAGTTCCTTCATCTGCAATCATCTTCATCGTGTTTTCCAATTGCTTGGCTTTACCTTGAAATAGATTACCAATGACGTCTCCAGTTTCTGTATTAGAATGTACTCGTACCAAAATGGGTTCATCTGCTTTTAGTTCTCCCTTGGAAATAGCAAGATGGGTATCGCCCGTGGTCAGCTGGGTAAAAGCGTGTACCATAAATTTGCCATAAGGAGAATCCATTTCTACAGACAGTTCCTTCTTTACAATTCGCTCATTACGCATTCTATACTCTACCAAGTCTTTGATAGAAATCAATTTCAAATCATGTTTTGCAGCTAATTCAATAAGCTGTGGCAAACGGGCCATTGAGCCATCTTCGTTTAGAATTTCAACTAAGACACCTGCTGCACTAAAGCCAGCTAACTTTGACAAGTCAATCGCAGCTTCTGTATGTCCTGTACGACGAAGAACGCCTCCTGTTTTTGCTCTAAGCGGAAAGATGTGTCCTGGACGCGCAAAGTCAGACGCCTTCGTTTTTGGGTCAACCAAAGCACGAATACCAGTAGATCGATCATAAGCTGAAATACCTGTGGTACATCCTTGTCCAACCAAATCGATTGAAACGGTAAACGCAGTCTCATGTAAAGCCGTGTTGTTTGACACCATCATGTTCAACTCCAATTCATCTGCACGCTTTTCGTCAATTGGTGTGCATATCAGCCCACGACCATAGGTCGCCATGAAGTTGATAATTTCAGGTGTAACCTTATCTGCAGCGCAGATGAAGTCACCTTCATTTTCACGATCTTCATCATCTACTACGATGATTACTTCTCCGGCTTTGATGGCTGCAATTGCATCTTCTATTGAATCTAGTTCGATGTTATTCGCCTCTTTTTGGTGGTTCCCAGACATTGTTTTTAATTCCATTTATGTATTTTATAAAACCTTCGAGCAAAGCGATGTTCATTACAAGAAAGTATGTGATATTCCGCAACAAAAGTAAGTGAATATTTAGTTTTTGTAGGATAAAATCCAAGAAAGGTATCCCAAAAAGCACTACACTTTGTATTATGAACAGGTAGTACCACAATATGTTGCCAGAAAATGCCAAAATTCCACAACAAATGTAGGAAATTAGTATAAAGAAGGGGCCCATCCATTTGAGTACCTTATGTGATAAAAAGGCAAATCCAAGAGGCGCAAAAGGTTTTTTGAGTAAATGACCAAAAGTTTGAAGATTTTGGTAATTCCCTGCGGATATTCTAGACTTACGTCGATATTCTTCTTTAATATCGTGTGGCACGGATTCATGGCAAGTCGCTTCTAGATCATTGATGGCTGCACCTCCCTGTTCTAGAGCTTTGAATGCTATGTAAAAATCATCCACCAAAAATTTAGGTGGTACCTCGTGATAGTAATCGGAACGCAAAGCATAACATCCACCAAAGGGTCCCACCATAGTTCCCCAAAGCAAACCTTCTCTGTTTTTCAGTCTTACCTCTGCATTTACATATTGCTTTTCTGATCTTGAAATTCCTTTTGATTGAATACCAATGTTCAACATATTGGAGTCTACCAACACTACTTTTTCACGCTTAAAATGGCGCACTAATTTTTTTATGGTAAATGGCTCTAAAATAACGGAAGCATCGGTGAGTAGAAAAACGTGTTCTGCACCTTTCCCAAATTTAGTGATGGCATCGGCAGCTAATTCATTGACAATTCCGGGCTTCCCACGTCTTTGTGTAAATGGATAAAAATGAATGGAGGCATTCGCTTTCGCAAAATCAGACATCAACTCGTTTGTTCGATCTGTAGAACAATCTGAACCAACAAAAATATGTAGTTTATCTTTTGGGTAATCGGAATCAATCAAGCTTTTCATTTTTTCTTCAATCACTACTTCTTCATTGTAAGCTGCCATGATAACAGAGACATGGGGCCATTCTGATTCATCAGAAAAAAATTGTGTGGGTGCGTTCAAATTTCTAGTCCAAAAACCCATCAAGAAGGGGTAAATAAGGTAGGCATGAGCTAATCCTGCGATACAAATGAAAAATATTATTTGAAGGACTAGTAGCATTGGCTAGTTTTGAACAGTTGTTTTTATCCTAACATTTTGACTACCAACTAATTAAGTAAATAGTCATTCTAATTTGAAAAGCCGAAATTAGGGAAAAAGAAAGGAAGAAGAAAGGAATCAAAATCAAAATGTAACTGAAACTCAAAATTTTCTAACAAACAGCGTCTGAAGAGAAATTAACTTTCTTGATAAGCGGCGGTCAGTGCTGCTGCAATTGCCATATTATCGTAGGTTGTTGCTACAAATTTTTGTGCCGACTCCCCTATTGTTTTAAGATCTCCATTACTGGAATAACAAAACTCAATACAGTCTAAAAAACCTGCCACATCATCAGCGACAAGCACTTCTTTTCTGTCGGTGGCCGCAATACCTTCTAAACCAATTGAAGTCGTCATCACAACTTTTCCAAGTGCCATTCCTTCCAAAATTTTTGCGCGCATCCCACTCCCACTTAGTAAAGGAACAACCATAATTGAATGTGCATTAATAAATGCTTGAGCATCTGGTATCTCACCGTGAATATGTATGTTTGGTTCCTTCATCGCTTTCATCCAGTCTGGTGTATTTCGTCCTGCAATATGGAGTTGCAATTTAGGAAACTTAACTTGTGCTTTTTCCCAAACTTCATCCATAAACCATTTCAATCCTTCTAAATTCGGCATCCAATCTAATGATCCAATAAAGGAGATCGACAACTCTTTATCATAACTTTGAAAGTCAGGTTTGTAATCATTTTTATCCAAACCAATTGGTGTAACCGCTGCTTTTTTGTCAAAACCATACGATTTAAAAAAGTCAAGATCACGGGCTGTAATCGGAACAAGGATATCGCATTGATTCATGGTTTCTAATTCAAACCGTTTGAGTTTTTTTGTCAAATGTTGGAGGTACCATTTCTTTGGTAAAAAGGAGGTGTTACTCGCTATTCGCTCCCAAATCTCGTGTTCAACATTGTGTGCCCGAAGTGCGATCGTTGCAGAAGAATGGGCTCGTATGGTTGAGATATAAGGTGCTAGATACAAGGTTTCCAATTGAACCACATCAAAATCATTTTCTTGAAGTAGCTGTTGTAGCTGCTGCGAAAAGTCTTTAGAAATAAACCGTTGTATATGGTAAGATGCTTTGGAAAACAAATTCAGAAATGCATCAAGCGGCTTCACATCGCTATCGATATCAACAACGTGAATGTCCTTGTAATGATTAAAACTTTTTGGTAAATCTTCCTTTCGGAAATAATGCTTAGGAGTGTTCATACACAGCAAGGTAACCTCACAGTCCATGCTACTCATGGCTTTAGACAGGTGGTTGATCGCAATCGCTTCGCCATCTTTCACAGGGAAGGGAAATTTTTTGCAGAGCTGTAGTATTTTCATATTCCGAGGTAAAGAATGGGAATTAGAATGTGAATTGGAATTAGAATTTCCCTCTCACGTGAGCTCCGCATTATTGCAAGCATTCTAATTCACATTCTAATTCTAATTCTAATTCTAATTCATATGAACAAATGTAGGGTTAAAAAAAATGAAATTCCTAAAAACCGGCCCTAATCCACGTATTCCTCTTCTTCACGCCAAGCAGGTGAAACAATACAATAGAATTCTAAATCGGTATTACCCATATTTTCTACATACTGGTTTGCCATTGGAGGAACATAAACGATATCTCCTTTTTGTACCGCTTTTACTTCCTCATTGATGAAAATCTGGCCATTTCCCTTTAAAAAAATATAAGTTTCAGAATGTTTTAGGCGATGTGCTAAGGAAGCCTTGCTGACCTCAATTTTTGCGAAAGCAATACTATATCCTAGCTCAATTTTATCATTATCTGGATGTAAAACTTCCTTTAGGACGGTCTCATCTCCGGCCGTAAAAAAGGGGATATTATCGATTGATTTGTGTAGCATTTTATTGTTTTTGTTTGATAGCAAAACGTAAGGTAAATCAACTTTGCTGCTGTTTTTTGAACTTACATTTTACAATCAACTGGTTAACAAGAGATTACGAACAATTAAATAAATTTGTCGGTTACGAACCGAATGTTTAATTTTGACGCAAATGATAAAAGTCAACGGCATACATAAATCTTACGGCAATCTACATGTATTAAAGGGTGTAGATTTGGAAATCGGGAAAGCAGAAATCGTCAGTATTGTTGGTAAATCCGGCGCAGGTAAGACGACCCTACTTCACATACTTGGTACGCTTGATCAAGCTGACAAAGGTGAACTTTTATTCGACGGTGAAAATATCAGTAAATATAATACAAAACAATTAGCTGCCTTTCGAAATAAAAAGATTGGCTTTGTATTTCAGTTTCACCATTTGCTTCCTGAGTTTACGGCTTTAGAGAATGTTTGCATTCCTGCTTATATTCAAAAAACGCCTCAAGGTAAAGCGGAGAAACGAGCAAAAGAACTTTTAGATTATCTGGGACTTGCCGATCGTATTAGTCACAAACCTACTGAACTCTCTGGAGGTGAACAACAACGCGTTGCGGTAGCAAGAGCTCTAATGAATCAACCAGCGATTGTATTTGCTGATGAACCTTCTGGAAATCTCGATTCTGTTTCTTCCCAAGAATTGCATCAATTACTTTTTGATCTTCGACGTGACTTCCAACAAACTTTTGTCATCGTAACCCACAATGAGACCTTGGCCACTATGAGTGATCGAACTCTTGTAATGAATGACGGGATAATAGTAAGTACATAAACTAAAACTAATTAGTAGCATGTCTGACGAAAAACCCACCAATCTTATTCCGGATCAACCGGAAAAGAAAATCAAAAGAGGCTTGTCCGACTTATGGGCAGGTGGTCTTGAGTTTTTTAAGAAACTAATCGATCTTAGAAATGGTCTTGATCGTGAAGGGACAATAGTTAACATCAAGAACAACAAACGAATGCAGGGCGCTAACGCCTGGCTGCTGATGTGTTCCATTATGATTGCGTCGCTGGGTTTGGATTTAAATTCACCAGCTGTGATTATTGGTGCGATGCTTATTTCTCCTTTGATGTCTCCAATCTTAGGCATTGGTTTGGCGATTGGTATCAATGATGAAAGTACACTATTCATTTCTTTAAAGCATTTCGGAATTGCAATTGCCATAGCTTTAGTAACCAGTACTTTATATTTCTTTTTCACACCGCTAGGCGAAGCCACGAATGAAATTATTGCGAGAACATCGCCTAATTTACTTGACGTAGCCGTAGCATTTTTTGGAGGAATAGCAGGTATCATTTCGGGTTCACGAAAAGATAAATCGAACGCCATACCGGGTGTTGCTATCGCAACGGCCTTGATGCCACCACTTTGTGTAACAGGTTATGGTATTGCGAATGCTAACTGGAGTTTTATGTTTAACTCCTTTTACCTGTTTTTCATGAATGCAACATTTGTGTCTTTGGCAACCTTTATTATTGTACGTTTTCTTGACTTCCCATTACGGAAGCATATGAATGCAGCTGCTGCTCGAAAAACACGATGGGTTGTCATCGCCATTAGTGTACTGATGATTGTACCTGCTGGTTTAATTTTTTCAAAAGTGATTCAAAAATCAACTCAAGAGAGTACGATTATGAATTTCATTGATGATAGATTCCCTAATGCGATGTATGACTTTGAGCGCATCAACAACACAGACTCTGTGAAAGTTACTTTGATGGTTCCAAAATATATTACTCCAGCTAAGATTGAATCGTATAAAGACACTTTAAGACGATTGAATGTAGATCATTTCAACTTAATTTTCATTCAGGATGCAGACGAAAGAAGAGAGTTCGAAGAGCTAAAAGCAAGAAGTGGAGGCGCCGTTGAAATCGCAGAAAATAGTTTAAAAATACAAGATGCGCTTGAGAAGGAAATTGATGGGCTTAATTATCAGATTGATAGTTTGACTAGCCAAACATTGCTTTTTAAACGAATGACAAATGAGGTAAAAGTACTCTTCCCTGATTTAGAAGCGATGAGTTTTTCCAATGAGGCGCACTATGCCAATCTTGGTAACGGAGAACAAAGTGCCATCCCTGTTTTATTCTTAGATTGGAAAGCAACCAAAACGAATGCTGAAAGGAAAAGACGAGCTATTGCAGAGGAACGCTTGGTTCGTTTTATCAAAGAAAGAACGGATATTGATACTTTGAAGGTAACACATTGATAGTAAATTATTTACCCCCAACGAGTTAGGCTGATCATTGCTTTTGGATACGTATCACCTAGTCGTAAATTTCCCGCTAATTGCTCCTCCTCCGACAGGTTTAGGTCATGGATTTTATTACAAGGAATATCCTTTAATGCTGGAATCCATAGTTTGACGTACTCCCCTTTTGGATCATATTTTTGAGCTTGTTTGAGAATATTGAAATAACGATCTTCTCTAGGATCGTTTCCTACACCAGCTAAGTAGGTCCAGTTTCCCCAATTGCTACATGGATCGTAATCTAGTAACATGGATTCAAAATATGAAGCACCTATTTGCCAATTTAATTTCAAATCATTAATAAGGAAGCTTGCTACATTCTGGCGACCTCTATTTGACATAAAACCAGTTTGCTTGAGCTCACGCATATTCGCATCAATGAATGGCATTCCAGTTCTACCTTCAGTCCAAAGTTTTGTGATTTGTTCTTCTTCCGTACAGTCCGGATTTATACGATCACAAATACCACCTTTTAGGAAAATTTTATTGCCATGTTTCTTTCCCATTAACCGGAAAAAGTCTCGCCATAATAACTCGAAAAACAACCAGTAGGTTGACTCATTACTAACTCGTTCCTCCTCATATTTTTTCAACTCGGCATAAACCTGCTTGGGAGAAAGACAACCCTGTGCCAACCATGGAGAAAGTTTAGAAGAATATCCCTCTCCAATTAAGTTATTTCGTGTTTTCTTATAATTTTTGACGTGATCAGTTTCCCATAAAAAGTTATGAAGTCTTGCTAATCCCTCGGTTTCTCCGCCTATAAATGGATGAACAGACCGGGCATCTTTTTCGAAATCATCGTATCCCAATTCTTGCAAGCTCGGAATCTCACCATGCTCCACAACGACCTCTAGTGGATTAAATTTTTCGGTTGGTCTTGGTAATACTTCTCGTACTGGAACCAAGCGTTCCACTTCTTTTCGAAAAGTGCTAAATGTGTCAGGACAATGTGTAACAGGAAAGGGTAAATCCTGTGTGTAATAAAGCATTTTCCCGCGAGAATAAATGATTTCCTGACCAATTGACCACAGGTTACGTTCTAAGGTATCTTGAACATTTACCTCATCTCTTGTTCGCTCTCTGTTACAGAAAACTAAATTCGATTTTATTTGTCGAGCTAATTTAAAAATCTCTTCCTCTGGTTTCCCAAATCGAACAACCAGATTGCTTCCCAATGCATGCAACGATTCTTTTAAGTCCTTAACAGATTCTTGAATAAAACGAGCACGATGTGGCCCGGTCTTTTTAAAACCAAATCGAGTTTTTGATTGGTATAATCGCTCATCAAAGACATAAACTGGCACCACCTCTTCGGCACATTTTAGTGCATCGGTTAGTGCTTCATTGTCATGAAGTCGGAGATCTTGTCGGAACCAGACTATTACGCGTTGTCTGTTCATAATTTGGTAGGGTCAGAAAAGTGTAAAAAAATATTCTTTAGTTGTTGTATTGATAACAATCAACGAATAAGAATGTTCATACTTTTAAGTTTTTTAGGGAGAGTAGTTGAAAGTAAATTACAGCATTGATAATTTCGATCAAAAGTATTTCATAAAGGTATTATTTTAATCCCTATAAGTTCAAGTTCTTGATTAACTTTGCAAAGTTGTTTTAGCCTTCAAAGTGAAATCCCATCTGGAAGATATTCTGAGAATTCTTAAACAGTTTTTTATATCAAAATAACAATTATGCGATTTATACTCTTCTTTTTGGTTTTAACCGTTTTAAGCTCTTGCGAATTTGAAACTAGCCAAAATGATAAACTACCATTACCTATCTTAGGAGAAAAAGAAGTTGTAGATGGGAAAACGGTTTACCATACGATTTCAGATTTTGAGTTTATGGATCAAGATAGTCAAGTTATTAATAATGCTTTTTTTAATGGCCAAGTTTACGTACTCAATAATTTCTTTTCACATTGTCCAACCATCTGTCCTAAAGTAAAACAACAAATGCTTCGTGTTTATGATAAGTATAAAGATGATGATCGAGTCGCTTTGCTTTCTCATACCATTGATCCAGAGAGAGACAGTGTTCCTCGTTTAAAAGTGTATGCTAACCGTTTGGAGGTGGATGGTCGAAAATGGCATTTCATTACCGGAGAAAAAGAAAAATTATACGCTATGTCAAGAGACCATTTTCTGACAGCTCTGGAAGATCCAGATGCAGAAGGTGGTTTTGATCATAGTGGTACGCTAATTTTAGTAGATAAAAACCGAAAGGTTCGTTCCTTTTGCAATGGATTGAAACCTGAGGAAGTAGATCGATTACTTAAAGACATAGATAAACTACTCAATGAAGGTTAAAATCCTGCTTCTTTCATTTTTGATTCTATTTATGGTATTTGCTTGCCAAAGCAACCCATATGCCGAAGGCAAACGAATATACACTGCCTATTGCGCTAGCTGTCATATGGAAGATGGCAATGGCCTCAAAAGTTTAGTCCCACCTTTAGCTAAATCAGATTATTTGGCTCAAAATCAAGATAAATTAGCCTGCATCATCAATAAAGGCTTGAATGGATCTATTATAGTAAACGGCAAAGAATACAATCAACCTATGGCTGGCATTCCTAGTCTAAACCCTACAAAACTCACCAATGTAATTAATTACATCAATCACGCTTGGGGCAACAATGCCGGATACACAAAAATTCAAGATGTGGAAGCTGCTCTTAAAAAATGTGAGCGATGAGAAGGTTCTTAACTTCCCAAGATTAATTTAAAACCCAATAGTTACATATCGCAACATAGCAGGGTAATGTCTCCAATTATACCTTAATTACCTCTATTTTAAATATAAGGGTATATTGCCAAATATTTTACAGGATTTGAGGATCGATTTTCCTCTTATCTATGAAAAACATGTATTTTTGACTCTACCTAAACCTACTCTAAAAATCACACATATCGGTATGAAAAAAATTCTATTACCTATCCTTTTATTCCTAGTTTCAAGTTCAATCTATGCTCAGCCTGCTAATGACGACTGCGGAGGTATTGTTGATCTTGGTACGATTCCTTTATGTCCTGACACAGTCTGGTATACCAATGTGGATGCCACAGAAGAAGACATTGGAAATGACAACTTCCCTGCTGGTTGTAGCGGAGGTGACTTTGCCTTTGTTGGAAGAGATGTTTGGTTTCAGTTCACGACCAATGATACATTGATTGATGTCAATATTGAAGTAACTGGAATAAACGATCCTACTGGTTCTACTCCTATGTCAAACCCGCAAGTAGCGCTCTATCGAGGAGATTGTTCTTTTGACAACCTATCCTTAGTCACTTGTGGTCGCGCCGGAGATGGCGAAAATGCTATCGACATTGACGCGCTTGGATTGGATCCAAATACCACCTATTTCCTACGTATCAATGATTGGTCAAGTACAGCTACTCCAAATTCTGGTACATTCCAATTATGTATTGGAGAACAAGATCCCGTATTCAATATATGTGGAGATGATTCTTCAGAATGTGCGGGTGTGCTTTATGATTGTGGAGGTCCCGACGAAGATTATGGTAATAATGAAAACGAGACATTTACAATTTGTCCTCCAGCGCCTATGGATGGCTGTGTTACCTTTAATATGGAATACTTTAATGTTGAAGATGGATTCGCGACTGGTGATGTAATAACTTTCTATGATGGACCTGATATCAATTCTCCTGTAATTGCTAGTGTACAGGGTGGTGGTGTTTGTTTTAATGTGCAAGCATCAAGTGGTTGTTTGACTGTTGGATTTGTAAGTGATGGAGCCACTACCTTTGAGGGTTTTTGTGGGGCATGGGAGTGTAGTTCAGAACCATGTGATGACGCTCCACCCATTACAGTAGATGCCAACGTAACAAATGATGATTTGGCTGAGTTTGTGACCACTCCTCAAACGTTAGCAACCATAACAAATATAGAATGCCCAGATGGGGCTTATGGAACTTTTGTTGGAGAAGACACTGAACTAGGGCTAGAAAGAGGTATCATTCTTACTTCTGGATCGGTTAACAACGCTGTTGGTCCGAATACTGTAGGAAATGCAACGACCGACAATGCAGCTCCTGGTGATTCTGACTTAGACTATCTAGCAACAGGAGGATCTGGGTCAAACGATGCCTGTGTAGTAGAACTTGATGTATTTGTAACCACAGATGAATTGAGTTTTGAATACATATTTGCTTCTGAAGAATATCCTGAGTTTGTAGGAGGAACCGTAAATGATGCTTTTGCATTGTTAGTGTCTGGACCTGGCATTGCCGGAGATCCTGCTATCGCAAATCAAGAAAACATTGCGATTATTCCTGGTACAATGGACCCTATTGAAATAAACACAGTACACACCAACCAGAACTGGGAATACTATCGTAATAACGACTTAGGTCAAAGTGTGCAATATGACGGATTAACCTCTGACTATTTAGGCATTAAGAAAAGTTTGACTGCTTCGATTCCAGTTATTCCTTGTACGACGTACCACCTTAAATTTGCCATTGCAGATAGAGGTGACTGGGCATGGGATTCAGGGGTATTCATTTCTGAATTAAAAGGTGGTGTTCCTGATTTAACAGTAAACTTTGCCTCTGGTATTGATTACTTAATTGAAAACTGTACGGGAAATTCTGATGTACTACTAATTACACTAAATAACCCACTTCCTGATACGGTGACTTATGATGTCAATATTGGTGGTACAGCTACTCTAGGCGTAGATTACACGCTTAATATTCCTGCTCAAATTGTACTTGAGCCTGGAGAAACACAATTGGCGTATCCATTAATCCCCCTATCTGACGGACTTTCTGAAGGTATTGAAACCATTCTTATCCAACTCACGAATAACTTTGGTTGTGGTGATGTTGAGTTAACATCTCTAGAGATTGAGCTACACGATTTACCATTGGTAGAAATCTTTGCAGGAGCTGACTCTATATTTGCCTGTGATGGTGAATGTCTTCAAATGATTGTTGAGGGTGGAGCTTATTACGAATGGAATGCTCAAGAACCGAATATCTTTGATGATCCAACTTCAGCAAATCCAATCGCCTGCCCTACTTTCAATCAATGGGTTTATGTCGAAGGTTTTGTAAGTCCGCTTGCTGGATGTTCTGATCTTGACTCTGTTTTCCTTTCCATCGTTGATCCTCAATTAACAATTGCGGCTGGAGGAGAGACCAATATTTGTGCAGGAGAGAGTGTACAACTCATTGCCAATAATAATGTCGGCAATTCAAATATCATGTGGACTCCAAATGATTTCCTAAGTGCAGATGATATACCAGATCCAATTGCCACACCATTAGTGACTACAACTTACACTGCAACTGTCGATGTTTCTGGTTGTACTGCAACAGATATGATAACCGTCAATGTTGACCCATTTGACCCAGCTTCATTAACAACTAGCGATACAACTCTTTGCGAGGGTTCTGTCTTACAATTGGCTGACTCAATTGAATTTACTACTACGGAATACGAATGGAGTCCTACAGACTATATTATTTCAGATACTGATATTGCAGGTGCCGTTACTCTTCCGTTGGATGATGTTGTTTACACAGTTATTTCGACTTCAGAAAGTGCATTTTGTGCAGATACTCAGATGGTGAATGTAACTGTGCTACCCGCTTCAATAGAAATAGAGCAAGGCGATTACTTTGAGCTTTGTCTAGGCGATAGCATCAATCTAACCACTTTGAACAGTACAAATGGTGTAGGAATCACTTGGACGCCAAACCTTAACCTAGATACATTAGAAGGAGGACAAGTTTGGGCCACGCCAACTGAAACAACAGAATACTTCGTGACTTTAAATATTGGTCAGTGTACGGTTATTGATTCTATTACGGTTAGAGTTGATTCTTTGCCTGATTTAACGATAACACCGATACCTGACAACAATCCTTTCTGTCAGGGAGAAATCGTTTCACTGACCTCTCCAAACTACCTCCCAGGCAGTTTCCCTGATCTGGAGCACGTTTGGACACCTACTGTAGGTGCAGAGTCGGATACCACTAATTTCAACCTTGTAATCACGGCAACAGAAACATTTACCTATACACGCTACAGCACAAATCATGCTTGTGTTGATACTTCGACTATTGAGATAATCGTGATTGATCCAAACTCCATAACGGTTACTCCAGAACCAATGACTATTTGTGATGGAGATGAAGTTCAATTAACAGCTTCTAGTCCTGATACAGATGAGTTTACTTGGTCACCGGCTAATAGTTTGACTTGTGAAGAATGTCCCGATCCTGTAGCAACACCGTCTACAACAACAACCTATAATGTTGAGGCGGAAGTTATGGGTTGTCCAGTAATGGCTTCTGTACAAATTTCTGTCGAAGCGATTCCTGAGCCTGCTTTTCCTGCAGTTACACTTATTTGCATTGGTGATGGTATTGAACTAAATGAGAACGATCCAGCAGCTAATATAACTTACTCTTGGACCTCAGACCCAGTAGGTTTCGTATCATCTGATGCACAACCAATCGTTAGTCCGACAGTAAACACAACTTACTTCCTGATAATGGATAACGAATGGTGTGAGCCACAAAGCTACGAGGTAACAATAACAATCGACCCTGAGCCATCTATGACCACAAGTGACGATGTTACTATTTGTGTGGGTGAATCAACTGAGCTTGTTGCTACAGGTAATTCGGACGGTCTTTATACATGGTTTCCTGGTCCTGATGGTCAAACACTTCCTATTTCTCCTGATGTTGGCACCTATGTTTACTATACTACATTTGAAAATTCATGTGGTATAGTAGAAGATTCAGTGATGGTAACAGTGGC
>CALGLS010000583.1 GCA_937959375.1 uncultured Saprospiraceae bacterium | reverse complement strand
CTACAAGAACTTTGTGATCGAATCGGAGGTCGCGTTACAGGATCTGCCTCCAACGAAGCTGCAGTGGAATGGGCGCTAAAAAAATTCAGACAAGCAGGCGTCAACACACGCATACAGCCTTTCCAAATGCCGGTACTCTGGCTCGCAGGAACGACCAAGGCGAAGATCACTGGCACGACCGAATTTGTCCCCAATATGGTTGCGAAATACCAATCTCCTCCTGGCGAATACGAAGGCGCAATGATTTACGTAGGCAACGGTGATGCCGAAAATTTTAAAAGTAATGCTGCTCTGATTCGCAATAACTTTGTGTTGGTACAAAACGATTTATGTTTTGACATCGGAGGTTTGTTTGCAGAATATGCTGCTGCCGCAAAAGTTGAAACCCTAGCAGATAAATACGGCGCAAGGGGCATTATATTTATGTCGTCCCGCCCCAAAAAATTGTTGTATCGATTCATTACCTCTAAAGCTTCTAACAACACCATGCCTCAGTTCGTACTATCGCGAGAAGATGCCAATCGTTGTATCCGAATATTAGAAGACAATGGTCGACTCATGATCAATGTCAACATCGATGCAAAAGTGGGTGGCGAATTTACGAGCAACAATGTTATCGCTGAAATTGCTGGTTCTGAAAAACCAGAAGAAATCATCATCATTGGTGCACACATCGATTCTTGGGCACTAGGTACTGGCGCCAACGATAATGGCTGCAACGTCAGTATGATGATCGACATTGCACGACAAATGGTTCGACTCGGTATTGTACCAAAACGAACCATTCGATTTGCACTTTGGAATGGTGAGGAACAAGGTTACTTCGGTTCTTGGGCTTACACCAAAATTTATGAAAAAGACATGGATAAACACATCATGGCCTTATCTGTCGACATTGGAAGTGGTGCCATCAGCGGTTTCTTTACCAATGGTCGAGAGGAGTTGGTGGAAGCAGTTGACGAAATGCTCAAGCCTGTGGCAGCGCTAGGCGAATTTACTCAACTCAATGTTCCGATTGTGGGGACTGACAATTTTGACTTTATGCTACAAGGAGTTGGTAATTTGGTAGCCAACCATCTATCTGCCAATTATGGGCAAAATTATCACGCAGCATCGGACACCTATGATAAAGTTGACCTAAAGTCTTTGAAAAGAAATTCAGCTATAGTCGCCGCACTCACATTAGGATTTGCTAATATGGATGCCTCCAAAATCACTTGGAAACAGCAGAATCGAGCAGAGATTCAAGCCATGTTTGAGCAACACAAATTGGAATTTACCATGCGCATGTTCAACGTGTGGGAACCTTGGATTACCAAAGCACGCGGGAAGAAGTAGTTTTTTAATAGGTTTTATTCTGATTTTAGACGAAAGTCTAATAGGTGCGACCAACTATTTTTCAGATATTTGCGTCTCGAAACTGTTCAAAATCAAATCGTTCTCTGACAGACTCGGTAGTTGAGCTTAAAATGGAGAAGTTGTTTTAAAATAGAATGATGATTTTCTTGTAAATCATTGATACTCATTACTTCACTTAAATATTTTCACCGTAGCTATGGTTACGAAAAAATATTTAAGCTTTGTACTGACAACCAAGCTTTTACAACAAATTTCAACCTCCATTTTCAAACAACTTCGGAGACAAAAACTAATTCCGACAACTACATAATCTGTCAAAGAATCAAATAAAGCATGAGAAAATGAATCAGGAAATTGAATTTTTAGAGCGTATGTTCCTCACCGAAGTAGAGTCAATTAATTTGCTCATGCTCGGTATTCAAATTATTTTAACCACCTTGCTCGCTTCTGTCATAAGTTTCTTTTATGTCAAATATGGCAACTCGCTCTCTAACAGAACTGCACTTGCCAAGAACTTTGTGCTTATTGCGGTAACGACGATGCTCATCATCATGATCGTAAAATCCTCACTAGCCCTTTCACTTGGTCTGGTAGGAGCGCTTTCTATTGTTCGTTTCAGAACCGCCATTAAAGAACCAGAAGAACTAGCATTCTTTTTCATGGCCATCGCTATCGGTTTAGGAATTGGTGCAGAACAATTACTCGTTACTTTTCTTGGAACACTTGGACTTTCTGCCATCATCTATTTTCTCAATAGAAAGAAAACGGATTTGGTTACACAGAATTTAATTATCCAATGCAACAAAACAGATCAACTCAATACCGAAGCATTCATCAATGATCTTGAAAAATTTTGTTCTGACTTAAAACTACGTCGATTGGATGAAAACTCAGAAAGATCAGAAATGTCTTTTGACGTAAGTTTTAAAAGTTTAACAGACTTACTTGCTGCAAAACAAAAACTTCAAGATCAGTATCCGAATAGCACTTTTAGCTTTTTACAAATTGTATAAGAAGTTAAAAACTTCAATTAGCGCCATCAAGAATAGCTGCACCACATGGACATAAAAAAATCCAATCACAAGTCTGTCTCTAAAAACATACGCTTCTTAAGCATATTGCTTGTCCTGTTTATTCTTATTCCTGTTCTCATTAGAAACATTACAAAAGATTCTGCCTTCAAAAATCTTTTTAAAAATAACAAGACCGTAACGGTTGGGCCCACTGCTCCCTCTGTCAAAACAATCACACTAGAAGTCAGTGAAAAAAATTATCAAAAATTAAAAACAAAAAGAGATAACGCACTAGGCATTAATACCGATGTCAAAAACACAGGTATCCTAGTGACCAGTAGTGACGATCTCGTCAAAGCTAAAGTTAAATACGAAGATCAAACACACAAAGCTGAGATTCGACTAAAAGGTGATTGGACAGAACATCTAATGGGCGAAACTTGGTCGTTCCGAGTAAAAATGGATGGCGAGTCTACGATAAATGGTATGCGCAAATTTTCGCTCCAACATCCGAAAACTAGAAAATATGCGGACGAATGGCTTTTTCATAGTTTACTAAAAGAAAGCGACATTCTACACCTCCGTTACGACTTTGTCAATGTGGTGCTTTCTATCAAAGGTACCAGTGGTCAACAAACAAAAGAGTTGGGACTATATGCAATAGAAGAATTTTTTGACAAGCGATTAATCGAGCACAACAGAAGACGGGAAGGTATTATTTTAAAAATTGATGAAGATCCACTTTGGCAGGAACGTCGTGCTTATCTCTCTGAAAACATTAACTTCAATGACATCCAATTCCTCCAATTGGCGTCCAATGAAAATATGAGTATACTGCCTTTTGGTAGAAAGAAAATTCAAGAAGACAGCACCTTACAGAAACAATTTTTAACGGCTAAGTATTTACTAGAAGGTTTTATTCAAAACAAACTATCCATTAGCGAAGTCTTCGACGTAGAAAAGCTAGCGCAGTTTAATGCAGTTTGCAATATCCTTGGTGTCAACCACGCATTGATTCATCACAATTATCGCTTTTACTACAATCCCATCAATTCAAAAATAGAACCGATTGGATTTGACGCTAGTGGTATTGAAGCTGTGAAATATTTCTACTCTTATTTGAATGCAAAGAAAGACGAAACATATTGTGCTGCTTATCATGCTGCTCTGGAACGAATGATTTCCAATGATGCTTACTTTAATAACATCTTAGATTACCCTGGTTTGAAAGACATCATTAGCTTGATGCAAAAAGCGTATCCAGAATATAAGTTCGACAAAAAAGCATTGCTAAATAATCGAGCCGTTATCCGCAACTCACTTTTTCCTGTAAAGTCATTAAACGTCTTTTTGCAAAAGGCAGACGCCAATACCATCACACTTAGCATTGCGAACTTCAATAAATTTCACGCTGAGATTGATGGACTGAGTAATGTTGACAAAAAAGCTTTTGCTACACCTTTTCAGAAAACAATCATACCGCCTAACACCACCCAGTCGATTACGTTTAAGTTGGACAAAAATCATCATCGACTTTTTATCAATAAGAAAAAGAAAAAAGCAGGTTTCAATTTGCAAAAAGATTTAGAAGATGTGCTGGTTCGTTACAAAACGCTAGGCACCAAAAAGTCTTTGTATCAAAGTATATTGGAATGGCCAACAGGAAACACACATATTAGTGAGACCGATATTTTCAGAAGACGCCCTAATGCCCAAAAATACAAATTTCTAGTCATCAATGATTCTACCAAAATCATAAGTTGTAAACCGGGGAATTGGAAAGTTGGAAGTCATCTGTACATTCCTGCTGGTTATACGTTTAAGATATTTGCCGGCTCCAGCATTGAGCTAGCCTCACCTCATGCGAAAATTATTTCTTTCTCTCCTGTGCAATTCATTGGTACAGCAGATGCCCCAATTCGCATTTTTGCAAAAGCCACCAAAGGCAAAGGTCTTTTGGTTTTAAATGCTAGAGACACTTCTATTTTAAAGCATTGTCATTTTGATGAACTTTCCAACTGCTCTACCCAAGGATGGGCCGTCAGTGGATCTGTTAATTTTTATGATGCTCCCGTTAAGTTATCCAACTGCTCTTTCACCAACAATCATTCGGAAGATGCGCTCAATATTATCAACACTTATTTTGAGATGGATAACATCATTTTCAAGAACATACAATCTGATGCTTTTGATGGTGACTTTGTAAATGGTACCATCAAAAATAGTTTCTTTGAAAACATTGGTAATGATGCGATCGATGTTTCTGGCTCTGACATAAGGGTAGAAGATACTCAGATTATTAATGCTGGTGACAAGGGACTTAGCGCTGGTGAAAATAGTCGTTTCGTTGCAAACAGAGTTATTATAAAGAACTCCGCAATCGCTGTAGCTAGTAAAGATCAGTCGACACTCAAACTTTCTAATTCCTTTTTGGAAAACAACCAACTGGGCTTCACGGCCTTTAAAAAGAAGTCTGAATTTGGTCCAGCTAATATTACAGCGGATTCGCTCAAACTTCTTAACAACAAAGAAACCTCACTCATAGAAACGGGCTCTTCGCTCCTACTCAATGGTAAAGCCGTAGAAACGGTAGACCAAGTAGTGGAGCGAATGTACGGTGTTGAATATGGCAAAAAGAGTAACTAATGCTTGACCAATTAAACATAGCACCCAACTATCGCTACGAACGAAAGTTCACCGCTCAAAACACAGAACGTGCATTTGTATTGGAGCAGATTAAGCGACACCCTGCCTTTTTCCGTTCGATTTTTCAACCCAGAAAAATCAACAACATCTACCTCGACACCGACCAACTAAAATTTTACGATAACAACAAAATAGGTATTGCGACACGAAAAAAAATTCGCATCCGCTGGTATGGCGACACCTTTGGAAACATCCAAAACCCCAAACTAGAATACAAGCTAAAATCAAATCTGGTTGGAGACAAGTGGACTTTTGATCTCAACGATTTTAATCTTCAAGCTGGCTTTGAAAGCAAAACCTTGATCGCTCTTTTTGAACAATCTAACCTACCTGAACCGATCTTAGCTGATTTGCGTTTGGTCAAACCATCTTTACTCAACACCTACCACCGTAGTTATTTCTTAAGTGCCGATGGCAACTATCGCCTCACCTTTGACGAAAAAATGAATTACTATAGAATGTCGCAATCCGTCAATTATTTAATGGAAAAGCATCAGGATTTGCGTAACTTTATCATAGAGTTAAAATATGGGATTGAGCACGATGACTTAGTCAACAACATCGCAAAGCGACTCCCCTATCGTTTAACCAAAAGTTCAAAATACGTTAACGGAATAGATCTTACTTCACCTACTCAAGACAAATGAAGCAACTAATTCATCTTCTTTTCATCCTCGTTCTTTTTTCTTCATGCAAAAAGGATAAGGATGTAGATATGACTATTGAAGAAATTCCTTGCATTGATGGGCCCACCGAAATCATCCACATTTCTCATACAAAAACCACGGTAGAAGGTGAAATCAAAGCGGGGTTTTACGACATCGATTTTAGCAAATATGAATTGATTTGCCATGGAGGTGATATCGACGAAAGCTCTTCTAAAAGTGATGCCATCTTTAGTGATTGGAACGAGATATTCAACTTTGACTCTGAACGAACACTTTTGTCAATTGGGAACCACGACACCTACGATAGAGATCTGATTGAACAGTATACCAATCGTCCTTCTTATTTCACTTACCATTTCAACAACATCACATTTTTGGTATTAGACACACACTTAAGCGAGTCTAATATTTACGGTGAGCAATTGGACTTATTCAACAACATCTGCGACACCATTTCATCGTCGTCCTCTCTTGTAATTCTCACGCACTTGTTATTCTGGATGCCAGGAAACGCAGAACTCGCACCACAAATTGATTCCATTGCAAATGGAAAATTCGGTACTTGTTATTACTGCACCAAAACGAATAACTTTTACGACGACTTATATCCTAGACTGGTTGAAGTTAAAAACAATGGCGTGCAAGTACTTTGCATTGCAGGTGATTTGGGTAAAAATGTAAATGAGTTTGAACACAAAACCGAAGATGATATTTTCTTTTTAGCTTCAGGCCTAGATATACCTGATCCAGATGCAATCCCCCAAGTCCTTTTGCTTCAAGTTAATCCACAAACCAATGCTTTGGACTGGCAGTTTGAGACGATTGATTGTTTGTAAATTTTCTAAAAAATTCCGCTCAGCTGTGATAGGATAGCGACTAAGAGCAAGTCGACAAACACTTCTCCTCATTCTATTCGGACATTTTTTTTCTCAAAAAAAACAATAAGCCTAAGCCAAGCGTTGCAAACAAAGCCATCATCGGTTTGCCCCAAAATGGAGTCTTCATTTCTATGCTACCATCTTTTCCTGTAAAGACAAAACCCGCCCAGTAGTAAGGTGCTTTGTAGCGATCTCTGAGTTCTGAATTTTGGAGGTAACTCAATTTCGCATGATGTAGCGCTTTTGCTTTTGAATACCTTTTCAGTTGTTGATAATAATTGCGAAACAATTGAGCCGTACTACTTTCGTTGACTGCCCAAAGGCTGGCAATCATGCTTTCAGCTCCGGCATAGGCGAAGCCCCTGGAGAGACTCATGACACCTTCTCCGGTTGCGTAGACTCCGAGATTACTTTCGCAGGTACTGAGTACGACTAGGTCAGCAGGAATGTGCATGCTGTACAAACGTGGAAGAAACAGACTGGTATCTGCGAATTCGATTCTAGGTGGTAACTCTCCAGAGTTGGCCTGAGCGTGAGTAGAGAGATGAAGTATTTGTTTATTTTTTAATGCTGCCTGGAAAGCGGCTAGCGTTGCCTGATTTCCTTTTAGTATTTTCAATGCTGGTGTTTCAATACTATTTATTTCTGCTTCACTTTGATTGAGAGTTGCTAATCCTCGCTGCTGATCTTTGAATACAGGCGCTACTGCTAGCACACCACTTCGTTTTCCTTGCTCAAAAGGTTCTTGTAAAATTAGAGATGGTGAATAGGCATATTGAAATTCAAATTGATGCAATAAATAAGGCGCTCCGGTAAATGATCCATTATATTTTTTATTCAAAAGTGCTTCAAATGGGACAGAAGAAAGTGGTCCATCAGGTACGATGATAAGTTTATTAACCTTCTTGTCTAATGAAACGATGGAGGGTTCAAGGATTTGCTGATACAGCTTGTAAGCTGATTGATAATAGGTCTCACGATTGCTTTCCTGAGCCGATCGGCTAGAGAGGACTTTTAAGAAATCATCTAATTTCCCATCCAATTCTGTCCGTTTAATTTTACTTAAGCTAAGACTGGTTTTGTAAATTTTGAAAATGAAAATATATTTTTCACCCCATTGGTATTGGAGTAATACTGTTTGTTCATCCAATAAATCGTTCTGAATATCATCGACTCCAACATGGCTGACTTGCTGCATGCTTTTTGCAAAAATAGGGTTTGATTTTTTAAGTGCTGTCAGTAAAAAACTATATTGATTTTGAGCAATACCAAGCTGTGACTTTAATGTCTCCAATTGACTTTTATCCTGCTCTGCGTTTACTAAAGTAATTTCTTTTATCTTTTGTTTTAGTCCAGAAACTTCTTCCTGAAGACTTTGTTCTTTCACGAGTATAGAATCAGGAATCCCTGCTAAATTTAAAGATTTGTTTTGAATGATGGCTTCACGAAGGACTAAAGATTTGTGTTGCTCGGTGAGGTCAAAAGCTTTATTAAAGTAGGAGTAATCGCCAGTCTCTTGCAACAATAAGCTATTGACATAGATGGCATTTTCCAGCGTTTCAGCGTTGAAATTCTCGAGATAAAACTTGGCATCGTCATCACTAAAGGTCGTATTCAGATGACTGCTCCCCGACAAGGCAATATCAAAACAATCCCCCGCTGCTTTCAGGTATTTCAGTTGTTTATTTTCAAAATAAATATTTAGAAGACTGCTTGCTTTTCCTTTGGCAGTTGTCATCATAAATGACTCGAGTGCAACTTCATTTAGTGAGGGATTTTCCAAGACATTGGTTTTATCAAATCTTGGAAATGCTTGTATCATACCTGAGTGAAATGCGTTTAGTGCTTGGGTGTATTTTTTATTTTTTAAAAATAAATCTCCTAATTTAGTATAGGCTTTTGCAATACTTCGATGCTTTTTACCATTCCTATATAATATTGTTTTCTCTATTGCTTTTTGAAAAAATCCTTCTGCCTTTTTCACTTCCCCTAATGTTTCATACACTTCACCAGATATTCTATAGTACATCCATTCCCAAGCTAGCTGGTCTTCTTTTGGTAAACTTCTTATAAATGAAAAATTATCTTCCAGTAGTGATATCGCCCTAGTTGGTTCTTGCCTTAATGCATAGGTAGTAGCGCCTTCGTTATTTAGTAAAAACCAATCTTTTTTTCGTCCTTCTAGTTTAATACCTTTGTTAAAACACTCAATTGCTTCGTCATACTCCTCCAGATATTTACTTGCCATACATAAAAAAGCATAAGCATTCAGATGATAACGGCCAACAGTGTCCGTTCGTAATAATCCATGGAAGTATGATTTCGTTTTTTCGTAATCTAGAATACGTATAGCAAGCTGTCCTGCTTTACGATAAGTATAAGGAACAACTGGAGACTTGTCTTTCGACTTTTCAAAAATAGCGATAGCTCTATCATAATTATCTAATGACAATTGTACCTCATGTAGTTTATCGTACCTAAATCCCTTTTGAACAAATATTTTGGCGCGAACAAAATCATCTTCATGTAAATTATTTAGAATCAAATGACTCGTCGCTGACTCAAGGTAAGCAATGGCTTCTTGTGATTTTTCCGAATTAAAAAGACGACTCGCCTCTTCCAAAAACATAGCAGCAAGCTTCCAATCTTTCAAACGAACTTTTTCTTGAATTACACTATCGAGTAGATGATGTGCCACTTCATCTTGTTCTAACTTTAACAGAGAGTCAACCTGTGGCATAATTTGCTTAAACTCAGATTGACAAAATGCCTGTAGACAAAAACATGAAAAAATAAATATTGCAATTGTCCTCATAGTATGTTTCGGTTTTATTTTATTAAGGTCGTCGTCTTCTTATGAACAACCAGAGTAACAGTCCTCCAATAAAAACAACTCCTGCAAGTAAAGGAAAAACGCTTCCCCTAATTCTGCATTCAACTGTTGCTGTAAATGTTTTGACACAACCATGTGCATCTGTCAAGCTTAACACCAAGGGCCCTCCCCCACCAAAAATTCTACCTGAACAAACAGCAGAAGGCCCCGTAGAACCATTGGACCAACTATAAGTAAAAGGGCGTGAACCGCCAATGATTACAGGAGTCGATTTATTGTCTGTCAAGTCATCATCATCCATAATGTGTATTGGTGTTGTGGCAGCTCTGTTGTGATCCAACACGTCAATAAAAAATGAATATTGGAAACGTTCACAATTGCCAGTATTAGTGCTCACAACAAGTGAGTAGGTCATATCTTCCAATGGGCTCATTACCGCATTTAAGGAATTCCCATTGCTTATCCATCTGTCGGGATACCAATTTATGCTTGGATTGTTTCCAGCTTTTGTATTAATGTCTGCAATGATTGATGCGGGTAATGTATAACTAGGGGTTGTGCCCGGAACAAGGGTCAAGGTATCTATAAACTGCATACTATCAACCATTACTCGACATCCTTGACAAGGCTGTTGATAAGGTGATGCCACACCAGCTGAATTAGTGGGGATACAACTCATTCCTGCGACAGCAATTCTAGTATAAAATTCAGGATTGCAATCAAAAGTGATACGAGCATTATTCATTAATGCATTACAAGTATTTAAAACTTCTCTATCATAAACAACTTCAAACATCAACCAACTTTGAGTGGACTCTTCCATAAATTCGATATTATATGGCTCTTCTTCTGTACCTCTCAATTCTCTTTGTGGATAATGAAAATGCCAATACATATACCCGCTTGAGGGGCTAGGATGATCCTTTGTTGTCATATCAAAAGTCATGTCGGCAACTGGATGTTTTGAACTAAGCATTTTGATAGACTTTACATGTGTTTTTTCATCCAACCAATCTTCGATGGTAACATCTTGAGCGCCTCCATCTCCTATATTTTGATATTCAATTCTATAGCGAACAATTACATCTCCTTGCTGATCTATACAAATCGTATCCTTTCCTACTACTGTTTTTGTGTTTGGATCATGACTATTTTTAACTCTAAGTTTTTTAGCTGGAAAAGAGTCTACCGGACACGCTTCATAATCAGGATTCGGTAAAAACGTCGAACTTACTTCAAAAGAATCCCCTTCTCTCACTCCGTCAATCATTTGAAGACGAACATAGTAATCACAATACTTTGCTTGCAAAGCACCAGCAACCGAAGGGTTCCCTATTTGCAAATCATTATTTTCAACATTCCACTTGATTAACCCAGAAGCATTATCGATTGTAGTGGCAGTAGGAAATGTAGCATTAACAGAGGCTACCATTCCTACTGAATATTTAAATTCGAGGCTACCATATTCCGTTAACGCGGGCGAAATATCAGCTTCGCAGTCTACTTCAAATCTTACAATAAAAATAACTTCATCATTTGGAGATGGACTCCATGAAGGGATTACAGTAATTTTAGATCCTTGAAGATTTCTTAAAGACGGATCTACATCGCCACTAGTTCCGTAACCAATATTGAAACCATATGACCTTGGTGGCGGCTCATCTTCATCATACTCATCGATAGTCCATTTTGTCACCTCAACCGTTTTGGTAGCACCATTACTATTTGGGAAAACACATACCGGATCTTTACCAAAATGGTATTCTTTATAAGGTAAGCCCGGATATGCAAACTCCCAAAAATATTCTAATGGCCGATAGTTGGTTGAATTCATCCCCTTAGGATAATTAACCGTAGACGAATAAGAGGAACTTAACGTTAATTTATTGGAAATAGCACCAAACGATGGAGACACGACACCCCCAACCGGTAAATTATTGATACGGGGATTTCCAGAAACATCCTTAGCATTTAACATTGGCTCGTAAGTCTGAGCATTAAGCCCCAATACGAATAATAGGGCATATGGAATAATAATTCCAAGGCGAGTAACTTTCATGGTTTTTCGATTTAGCTGACAAAAGCAGGTACCTGACAAGAGTCAAATACCTGCTTAAACTTAATGAATAATTCTTAAATAACTTAACCTTGAGGTATCTTTCTCAAGAAATCACAAATAACGACCGACTAGTAATTGTATTGTTATTTTTTAATCGCTCTTGCTAAATCCTTGAGATCGCTGTCTTTTAGATTATAAGAAGCACCTTTGTATTTACTATACACAATCGCCCCCGTTTCACTGTTGTATACATAAATGTACTTATCAGTCGAACTCTTCACATAAACTAAATAGTAAAAGGCTTTTTCCGATTCTAAAATCTTTTTACTTAGATCCTCTGCTTTTATTAGTTGGTACTTATAGGGATAAGACTTAAAGAGTTTTTCTTCTTTGTGACGTTTACTTTCATCACCAGAAAACTTATTGAACTTTACCATGGCATAGTCGACTACATATAAGGTTTTGCCTTTTAACTTTTTGAGTTCCTTGTTTTTATTATCCGTTTGAAACAACCAGCGCTCTTCTTCTGCCAAGAGTAAGTCATTGACATTTTTCAAATAGTTTTTCAAAAAACCTATACTCCAATTTTTCAAAGTCCCCTCTTCGTAAATATAGCGCAGCGCATCCTTACTTCTTTGTCCAGTAACGTTTGCATAATCTGTGTATGTTGGATGTAATTCTACTCGACAATAAGACTTTTTCACTTGCTTACCTTTTTTATTTTTGCCTTGCATCCAAAGGTTCAAATAAATGTGTGTATTGTCATAACTCATTCCAGAGGAGTAACCACTTACATTCGTATTTATACCCGCAATAGAAAACACAGAGCTATTTTTCAAATCAACTTTTTTAAGTTCCGAAAAAGGAATGAATGAAATTTCGGTAAGCGTCCAAACTTCCCTAATGGCTTTTTCCAAGGCTTCTAAGTCATCACTATCTCGATACACGAAAACGGTTTTGGAAGCTTTCAATGTAGAAAGATCTTCTTTGGAAAATTTTCCCGACTTCAATTTCACCTGCTCTATAGGACCTACTCCAATTTGTGCCTGCACTAAACAGACCACAAATAGCAATAAGGTCAATGCTGATACTTTTTTCATGATTATTTTTTTAGTTTTAAGTCATTAGAGCATGTTTAAATTTCCATTTAATTGCAAATCAATGTTTTATGAACCTCGCGTCCAATTTTAGAATTCAGTTAGCTCGCTAAACTCATTAAAAAATTGTTAGCGAGAACCATAAACTCTTGATTTTCATAGGAAACTA
>CALGLS010000582.1 GCA_937959375.1 uncultured Saprospiraceae bacterium | reverse complement strand
TAAATATCTTGGGTTTGACTTTTCTCTAAGTTGCAATCCTAGATTCTCAAAATGAACCGTGATGACACCGTCTGAGATAATTTCTAAATCACCAACTACATAAGGATTTGGGAAAAGTCCGATTTCTTTGATTTCTAATTTATAAATCAACTTGGTATCATTCCCTGGAGTAACCTGCTTTCTACAACGTACTTTTTGAGGTACATCAAAAACTGGTTGGAACCGCGCATCTTTGGTCAATCGTTGCAAACCTAACATCAGCATAAAAAAGCGCAAAAGGTTTCCACCACCTTCGGCTTGCAAAGAACCAGCGAGTACTTCATCGTCACGGAAATGGCAAGGGAAATACCAGTCGTCTGGCTTCAAATCTTTTTCGGCAACGATAAAACCTAATCCATATGCACCTCCAGTCAAGTCAACCGAAGTAATTCGATCAAGCATTAAAATCTTTTCGGGTGGAATACGAAGTGAAGGATTTCTACCATTGGCGAAATATGAAATATCGCCAAAGCAATGTTCAGGATTCCCATCAATTAGATGCTGCAAATCAGCTTTTGAAAAGGAAGTTTTTTTAGTTTCTAAAAGCGGTGTAAAATACTTTCGCTCCGCATTTTTCCTTGCTTCTACTTCGCTATTGGTATACACAACACCTGCACCATCTTGCAATTGATCATCCGCAAAGAAACCTGCGCAGCCACCATCCATTTTCAAAACCAAACGATCTTGCACATAACAGCGATAACTAAAGAAGAACAACATGTTCTCTCCATTATTGACAAATGAATTAATGGAGATATCATAACGTAACGTTTGTCCTTCGTACGGTAAGTCATCAACGAATGTCAGCGTACAATCCAACAGTCGATAAACTAAGTTTCCTTTGTTTTTAAGGTCGATGCCTAAATATGAAATCAACAACAAATCACATTGTCCAGATTCTACACAAACGGCAGAAGGAATTTGCTTATCTGTGCTGTACCATGAATTGTAAGGAATATCATATTCCGTCGTCATGGTCGATGGTTTATACTCATTCAATTTTGCATTCATCGCCGTAACTCGACTTACCAAAAGATAAGGATACATTGGCAACATCACTCGGCGTTTGTAAGTATCAATAATGTCATATTCAGGTCCGAATACTTTACCAATTTTACCGGTAGCAAACTCAACTAAATCTGCCTCTGAAAAAACAATATCTTTTCCTTCAAACTGTTCCCCAGCTTCAAAATCTTGTAATCGAAGTCCGTTTTCTGCCAGGCGATTATCTTTATTGACAGTATTCAGCTCATCATTTTTCTGTACGCTTAGCGTGGTATTTTCCATATTAATTTCTTGTGATTTTTTTATTGGCAATTCAGCCTTTGGGAAAAGAAGATTTGATTCAATCCCTTGAGAAGGACCTAGCAAATCGGAGTCACCAGCATAAGCCAGTTCATTGACTACCTTCTTTTCATGAACTTTTCGTTTTTTGATTGTTGTAAATTTCTCTTTGACCGCTTCTTCTGCAAAAATATCATAGAAGGATTGTCCTCCAGGAATTATCTTTTTCATGAACTGTCGCTCTTGATCTGCTTTTGCAACAGCAGGGTAGAGGATGGATAAATCAAGGTCAACCCCATGACTTACGAGCTGTGCCAACAGATGTAAAAGTGCATGCGCATCAGACTTTCCTTTTTGATCAATAGCAACTGCAAGATGTTCTTTTGTTTTTAAGTTTTCACTAATCCAATTTGTACAAGTAGCATTCGCACCAACTTCAATAAATATTCTGGCGCCTGCTTCATAAACCGCTTTGATGGTTGTAGGGAAATTAACAGATTGTGCGCAGACAGCAACTGAGTTTTGAGCAATCAATTGATTGTCAAGTGGAATAACAGATTTTGTAATACTCGAATAAAAATCAACGTTTGGTCTTTCTTTTAGTTGGAAATTATGCATTTCCATCAAACCTTCATTTTCCGTATTACAAAAATCGTGATGAATGACATTTTGAAAAGGCACTTCAATGACTGGACAATCTAACGTTTTGGCAATAGCCTCACAACGTTCCTTGTCTCCAGAAATAATCACCTCTTTAGCTGTGTTTACAAAAGTCAAATAAACCTTATCTTCTTGATCAACGAGATTTTTTACTTCCGCCCTTGGAGCTAATAGCACCAAACTTACCCAACGTTTTTTTGCTTCATCTTGTGAAACATTCCAATGCTCCGCTAAAAGTTCTAAATTACCTGCAAAACGATTTTTGAAAATATCAGATTCTCTAAATCGATGTGCCCCATCTGGATGCCACACCCCTAGTGCATACCACATACTACTACATTCTCCCATGCTGTAACCAAAGGCAATGTCTGGTTTAAGTTTGAAATAATTTTGTAAAAGATCGGTGTACATCACTGAGTAAAAAACACCAGAAGACATCATTGCAATTGCGTTTTGATAAATCTCTGGTGCTTCCTCATCTCTGTGCTTCAATTTTGGAAACAGATAATCAGAACCAATAAATTGATCAATATCGCCTAATTCATTTTCGTATTTTGACAAGAGTTGTGGGAATAGTTGAAACAGATCTTGTCCTAGCCGATTGTATGCTGTTGCAGAACCAGGATAAACAAAGGCAACTTTGCCATGTGCACCTAAAGGTCGTGGGGTGAAGTAGGAACCTCTTGGCGTTTTTAGTGGTGTGTTTTGTTTGAAAGATACGTCAATTTGATTTTGAAAAAAGCTTATTTCTTTTGCTAGTTCGCTGAGATTGTTTGCGATAAGCACGATACGATGGGTACCTTTTCTTTCTGTAAAAGAAGCATAGAACTTCTGCGCTAAGTCTTCAAAATTGATAGCTGATTTCACTTCTTGTGCAAGCAAATTCAGTTGTTGATTTAGATTAGCTTGTGATGATCCTTTTAGTAAAAAAAGCTTTGGTGCGTTTTGATGTAGAAAACTGTTGTTAGTGTTTGTTTTTTGTGTCGCTTCTGCTAAACGAATTTGTGTATCGCCGATTCCGTTTACTGCAGCGAATCTTTTCGTTTGGCCATTTTGCAAAATCCAAGGTCGTGATTCAGAAGGGAAGTAGTAGGATGAATTTGCGAAAGCTTCTTTGTTCTTTGCCGCCACCCAGTTTGGAATACCTGGGATAAAACGATGATGTAAACAAAGTGTTGTTTTTATAAGGCTTGCCATCCCTGAGGCAGCGAAGGTATGACCAATATTTGCCTTTACAGAACCTAAAGCAATTGGCACTTTAGATGCTAGGTTAAACAAATGATTTTGCTCAAGTTCATCTTGAGATGGAATTCCTGTCGCTGCTAGTTCAATATAACCACCTTTTTGAAGTGCATGCTTTCTACCGATTTCTTCAATAACAGTGTACACTTTATCGTTAAGCGCAGCTTCACTTTTCTTTAAAACAATGGCACCTGCTCCCTCACCAACTAGCCAGCCGTCATCATGCTGATTAAAGGAAAGACTAGGTTTCTCAGAGGAGTTTATTTTATTTCGTTTGTTTCGCAAAAGCACATTCTCAACGCCTCCTGCAAAGTCAACGGCACCTACTACCACGGCATCAACTTCTCCCATTGACAACATATTCTGCGCGATCTCTAATGTTTTAAACATCGATTGCTCACCACAGGAAACCGT
>CALGLS010000581.1 GCA_937959375.1 uncultured Saprospiraceae bacterium | reverse complement strand
TCAGTCAGCAAGAAACCAACTTTCTTCAGCCGTTTAACCAATTTGGCTTAAGCCCCTATTATAAAAATCTAAAAGTTTACTTAGGCTTTCGAAGTATGAACTTCTCCTCTTTTACTTTAAGTGGTCATACTTTCTTAGGCGTAGGATTTGAATTTAATCCAAAAGTATCCGACAAAATTCAGTTACGAACTGGAGGTATGTATGGACGATTACGTCGAGCGGTATCACCAAAAGATAGCCTCAATCTAACGCCATCCTACAAACGAATGGGCTACAGTGCCAAAGTAGGTGTAGGTAATGGAAGTACTAGTTTTATTGACTTTATAATTTTCAAAGCAAAAGACGATATTAATAGTGTGAATACTGACGATGATGCTTTTAGTAATATTACTCCTGCTGAAAATTTAGTACTAGGAGTCGTGGGAGAACATCTTCTCGCTAAAAGAGTTAAACTAAATTTTGATTATTCTAGTAGTGCTTATACGCGTGACATTAGGTCCAACGATGCTCCCGCCACAGGTACTTCTGACTTTTACAATAACCTGGGAAACATATTTACTCCACGTGCTTCTTCCCAATTTAGATCGGCCATAAAAGCTGGCATTGCATATGATGTTGACGCCTTCTCTGTAGGCTTCAATTACAAAAGGATCGATACTGATTTTAGAACACTAGGAGCCTACTACTTCTTAAATGACATTGAAGACTATACCGCTTCATTGGGAACTAAAGTTTTCAAAAACAAGATGCAAGTAAGTTTAACCGGTGGCTGGCAACGCAATAATTTAAATCAAGAAAAATCAGCAAGAGCAACTCGATTTATCGCATCACTTGCACTCGCTTACAGTAGTGGCAAACGTTGGAATTTCAATATCAATGCTTCTAATTACTCTTCATTTTTGACAGTTGTTCAAGATCAATTTTCTGACTCCAGTAATGTTTATCAGGTTTCCCGAAATCTAAATTTCAGCACAGATTACCTATTAGTTGAAAAAGGAAATCAACAAAGTCTCTGGGGGAACATTGGTTTTCAAAACGGTGCTTTCCGTGATGAATATCAAATTGATAATATGGAAACGAAGTTCGTTACACTCAGTGGAGGACATCGTTATAACTTTCGCAAATTAGGTCTCAACCTAAACTCTTCTATGACTTACACCTCCAACACCGCACCAGGATACAAGGCTTATTATTTTGGTCCCAACCTGACAGTCTCCAAACGAATTGGAAAGAAAAACGGTTCCCGAGTCAGCTACAATGGCGCCTACCTCTTAGGTTACCAAGCTGGATTGCACACTTACAATCACCTCACCAATCGAGTAACGTTCAGTATTCGATTATTGAGAAAACACAGCCTATCATTCAGTACAGTATTTTTCTTAAAGAAAGATAAAGTCAGTACCAACTTATCCTATTCCGAAATCAAAGGTAATCTGGGCTACAGATACAGCTTCTAATAAACCAAGTAAATCATGAATCGACTACTTTATACTTTAATTTTGAGCTTTTATACTTTGGTAACATTTGCTCAATACCCAGTAACATCGGTACCGCAATTGGTATCACCCCATTCTATTTATTTGTCGGACTATGTTGTTCCTGGCTCAGATAAATTTACACTCAATATCTGGCTCAACGATAATAATGAGGTGGATTACGACGTCCGTCTCACACTTCAAATTGAAGGTGAAGGTATTTCCTTGACGACCGCTCCAGAGTTCATGCCTCCACCATTGACACTCAGTGCTGGCGGAAATATTTTATACGGTGGCGACATCCAAGAATACTTTAACCTCAACAATATGGTAGTCTCTGGGATTGATGAACAAACACTAAAACAAACAGGTGCCTTACCTCCGGGAATGTATAGTTTTTGTATTCAGGCATTTGATTACCGCCGTCAGGATGTTGTTTTATCACAACGTGGTTGCACGACTGTTGCGCTAAGCAAAAACAATCCACCTATTCCTACTTTTCCAGAATGCGGTTCTGTCATTGCAGCCAATCCACAAAGTAATTTAATGTTTCAATGGCAGTCCATGGCAGACAATACCATTCAGTCCGAATATACTTTTACACTAGTAGAAGTACCTAATGGCATGAGCCCTGATGATGCATTAAATGGTTCAGGACGAACCTTGATTGCACCGGGCGATGCGATTACGACGACTGGTCGATTCATTTACGACATCAATCAATTGGCCCTTGAACCAGGACGCACCTATGCTTATCGAATTCAAGTAATCGATACAGAAGGTTTTACCACTTTCGAAAATGATGGCTTATCGCAAAGTTGTTACTTCTTTTATGGTATGCCAGAAAATGGAGAGATTGCTTTGAAACGCCCTAGCGATGGAAAAAAACTGAGAACAAAAGATGAAGTTTCGACGATTCGTTTTGTTTGGGACAAACCCACTAATTCTTATCCTAACCAGACGTTCAACTATGTTGTAAAAATAGTTCCAGTTGAATTAAATCAAACACCAGAAGAAGCCATCCAATACAATCCGGTACTTTGGGATACCATTATGGATCCGGCGATTTATTTGTCTGGTGGAGAAATACGTAAGAAAATTGAGTTACCTCGTTCAAACGTTTTCGCATGGCAGGTATACGCATATATTGATGCACATGAATTTGCAAAAAGTCCAGTTTGGACCTTTAACAAGGGTGCATTGATTGAAGAATTTTATGCTGCAAATGGGGAAACAGTTTATGTAGATGAATCTGAAACTTTTGATCTCAATCACTTTACAGGAAAAGGTCGTGTTAAACTCAACACTGGAGAAGAATTCACAAAAGTCTATTTCAATGATATCGCCATTCGACCGGGTGCAGAAAATGTAATGACTCGCGGTGAAGTCACCGCCCGATTAAAAGATTATGAATATCCACTAGATTTTGGAGACAATGGAAATGCGCTTTTAAGAGGTGATTCTCTAATCTTAACAACAGAAGACATCTGGCTACGTGGTCAGGTGGTTTGGGATTACCCTTTCCCGGCGACGCAAACATCGCGTATTCCTACGATTACTTCAAAGTCTAAAAGAATCATGTTCAATGATATGTCTCCCCTCGAAATTGTTTTATTTGAGGAAGCTACATTTGAACTGTTAGAACCGTTCGGATATACCGTTAAGTACTATGATGATTCTTACTTCACCATGAAAGGAAAAGAATTAACAACCAGCATGCACGTAGATGTTATACTTTCTGACAAAGTAACAACACTGGATGAAAAAAGAATAACTATTCCGTTTTTTGAGCAAACTGATGTGAACACTTATATCAATGAAAACACCAGTTCGGTTAGTCCAATTCATTTGTTGGATGGAACTACATTGACTTTAAACCCCAAGACTGCCATCTGTGATTTTTCAGATAGTAACTCTCCTGGCAATCAATCGGGCACTCCTGATTGGAAAGGAATGTACTTTAGTAAATTTGATATTCATTTCGATAAAAAGTTTGACAAGAGTAATCAAATCATTATGGATGGGGTCAAGGACATTTCTTTTGACTTGTCTGAAAATGCCAATTTCAAAGCTTGGATAGATGGGCAAGGTTTGCAATTCTTTGCGGAGCGTAATTTTGAAGAAAACGCAATGGCCGCCACCTTCAATACCTTCCATGACGAGTTGC